>NZ_JBSRZW010000030.1:0-44099 GCF_054058015.1 Thermostichus sp. MS-CIW-30 | reverse complement strand
GTAAACCAGCCTAGAGGTTCGTGGTTGGCTTGCCAACTGCAGGGCTACCGAAAGCCCGCCCTGTACTGCGAAGCAGTCAGGGTCGGGTAGTTTACTAGTCTTTGACCCATAGCACTGACCCTTGCCCCTGGCTACAATGGGGGGACATGCTTAATAAAACTTCAGAACCCAAGGGTGGCTATGGTTGTCAGCTTGGAACGGGATCCCTGCGTGGTGCCTTCTGCTGGGGAGTTGCGGCAGGTGCTACAGGGGGTTGGCCCTCGTTCTTGTCCCTTGCAGTACAACTTTCACCTACACACTCGTTGTTCGGATGGGCAGATGGATCCCGTGGATCTGGCGGAGCAAGCACGCCGGCACGGTCTGAAGGGACTGGCCATCACCGATCACCACACCCTGAAGGGCTACGAGCGAGCCCGCGCCCACCTGGATCGTCCCGACGACCCCATCCTGTGGCCGGGGATCGAGATCACCGCAAACCTGTTGGGCTGTGAAGTGCATATTCTCGGCTACGGCTTCGATCCCACCAATGGTGTCCTGGATCCCTTTGCCCAAGGGGAGCAGGTTCCCGGCTTGCCCGCCGCCGACGCAATCCAGGCCATTCAAGCGGCAGGAGGCTTGGCGGTGTTGGCCCACCCCTTTCGCTATTGCCTGCCTGCAGAGGAAATTGTCCCAGCCGCAGCGGAGTTGGGAATAGATGGCCTTGAGGTCTACTACGCCTACAAAAACCCGGAGATTTGGATCCCTAGCCCGGAAGTGACGGAGAAAGCCGAAGAGCTGGCCGAGACCTACGGACTTTTGAAAACCTGTGGCACCGACTCTCATGGCCCCAGTATTCTGAGGCGGATTTGAGCCAGGCTACCCAGAACAAGCTGCTACGGGCGTGGATAGAGCAACTGTCCAAGCCGGCGCAACTGCTCTGCGGTGCCCATACACAGCAGCAGATCCCCCGGCTGCAACAGGGTTTCTCCGCTGGGGCCACCAATCAACTGGCCATCCGCCCGTCGAATCGCCACCACTAAAGCTCCGGATCGGTTGCGCAAATCGGCTTTCCGTAGGGTTTGCCCGACATAAGGACATTCTTGGGCTGCCAGCTCGTACTCCTCCAGGTAGAAAGTGCGATCCCGACCGACAAGGATGCCATCCACAAAGTCCACAACCCGGGGGCGTAAGGCAGCCGCCGCCATGCGTTTTCCGCCCGTGATGTAGGGAGAAATGGCATGGGCAACGCCCGCCCGCTGCAGTTTTTGCAAAGCCTCCTCCGTATTGGCGCGGGCAATGGTGCGAATGCGGGGGTTCAGGGTGCGGGCCGACAAGACCACGTAGAGGTTCTCGGCATCGGAAGATAGGGCGGCAATCAGCCCCTCCGCCTGTTGCACCCGCGCTTCCAGCAAAGTGGCATCTAGAGTACTATCCCCCTGGAGAGCCACATATCCCAGCTCTTGAGCCACCTGAATCGCCTCAGCAGACTGATCGATCACCAAAAATGGCACCCCTTCTGCTCGAAACTCTTGGGCCACCTGCCGGCCAATGCGCCCGAAACCGCAAATGATGTAGTGGTTGTTCAGCGCTTCCATCTGTTTCTTCCATTTCCGTTGCCGGATCCCTTCCTGAAAATGTCCCTGGATGAGGGCCTCTGTAAAGCGATTCACCATGAACCCGATGCTCAAGACCCCCATCAGGATCAAGGCCACCGTAAATAAACGCCCCCGCTCCCCCAGCGGCTCCACCTCCATAAAGCCAACAGTGGTCAGGGTGATGATGGTCATGTAAAAAGCCTCCACCCACGGCCACTGCTCCACCCCGTGGTACCAGAGGGTGCCGATCAGCACCACACACACCAATGCCCCCACGCCCAAGCCGAGGTCTCGCCGGATTCCGGGATCCTTTTTGGCAGCCTGGAAGAGGGGACGAGCAGAAGCCATAGAGCCCAGCCAGATCTAGCCCAGGAAAAGGAAGCAAGAACTAGAATGGGGAAGAACCCGTTGTTGTTCGGTAACAAGCGGAGTGCCGATGCCTGAATACATCAAAGTGGAATATCGGATCGACAAAAACGGACAGGTCGCCGAGACCGTACTGAATGGTTCTGGCTCCAGTTGTACCCTAGCTACCGCCGGCTTGGAATCGGCGCTCGGAGCCGTGCAGAAACGGGAGCTCTTGCCGGAGTTTCACCAACTGACTGAAATCGAGAGGGAGTCAGAAGTCTCTTTGAAGCAAACCCGCTGACTCCATATCCATTTGCCTAGGGTTCTCACCGTCTTCTCATTTTTTCTTTTTGCTCCCCTTTCCGGCCGTATTGCCGGCCCGTGCCGCTTCAACCGCAGCCTGAAACAGCCAAACAGCCAATGGAGCAGCGACAACCAAGATGATGCTGGTGGGGCCGACGCCAAAATCCGGCTCGCCAGAAGCCAACTCGAAAATTGAGCCAACAGCAGCAATGGCGCTGAGGCAGGAAACGGCCAAGAGCAGGTAACCTTTAACGCTGGTGGTCATAGAGAACCCGTTTGAGAACTACACTTGCGCAGTACAGGGCAAGCCGGTCGAATGCGTATTCATTCGCCAAAAAGCCCTCCCACTCCTGAGAGGGCTACCTTTCATGCTAAGAGCAGGGATCCCTGTCCAGCAAGGCAAAACCAAAAGTGGGATCCCTAGAAGTTCAGCACTTGGGGTGTGGATTTAGCCGTTCACGATGATCTTGCCGACCATTCCGGCCCCGCGGTGGGGCGTGCAGTAGTAGGTGTACTCACCTGGAGGAACATCAACAAAAGCCGACTCCACCACCTGCTTGGGAGCTGTAAGCAGCGCCTTGTGGGAGAGTTTGGCCGCCAAAGCCGCATCTCCACCGGGCACCTTGTCGAAGACAACATTGTGGGGGTAGACCTTGTTGTTCACCCACTGAACGGTATCCCCTTGGTTGATGGTGAGAGAAGGCGGATCGTAGACCAACTGGGCTTTGTCGGATCCCATTTTGACGATGTAGGTTTCGGCAGCAGCAGGGTTGGACAAGAGCGCCACAGCTACCCCCCCAACCACAAGGCTGAGCAGGATGAGCTGCAAACGCTTCACCAGGTTGAAAACTAGAGACATGGATTCCTCTCAAAACGTAACAGCAGTTATCCCAGACTTTGCGGCTCGGTTGCCCCTTTCCAGGTTGCGAAGAGCACCCAGCCAGGCGGATGGGCAGCAGGGACAGTTGAATTCCCAATGCTCATTATAAGAGGGCTCATCCCAGAATAGAGCAATGCCCAACTGCGGGGCGGCAACATCCATCCTTTACAGGGAGCCGCGGCAGACCGAACCCGCCAAACAGCACAGCTCTTCCAGAAACCTACGGCAACCCTGTTGCCAGGCAATCCGATGCGGCTGGATCCCCAACCACTTGGGGTAGAGCATCTTGGCAGTTGGCGAGCGTGCGCAGGGAACCGAGAGCCAGTTTTCCGGGTCGTCCTCATCTCTACCCAAAAGTGCTTCGCAAAGTTTCGCAAAGTAGAGATTCTTTTTCCGTGGGATCCCTTAAAGTCCAAGAGTGTCTTGCCTAACAAATCCGTAGGGTTGTCGATGCACAAGAAGGGCAAATCATCCTAATCTCAAAGAGCAGGTTCTTGGATGCTGCTGGTCGGTATTCCTTTGAGATTCCTCAATAACATCACCTGAAAGTCAGTTGGTTGTTCAGCCCTCACCAAAATAGGGAGTCTGTTAAGATGAGCGTACAGCGTTCACCCGTAGTTGGTCCAAGCAAGAGTCGGCTTGCAACAAGTTTAGAATCGACGGATCAGCGGCTTAACATTCAAATCTTGGCCCGGTGTATTGGCACTGCCTTGAACCTGGGCGCTCCCCTCAGGGTTGAAGTACACTACACCTCAAAAGTGCAGCAGTAAGGTTTTCTTACCAGGCCGATCTGGAGGCACAGCTTCATACTGCAGTTTTTACTTATCTGAGCCTGGAGTGAGTTTTTGGACTTCTTACTTCACTGTATAGCCATATAGCCACTGCTAGCTAAGACAACGCATCTAGCGTATGAGGAAACTCCTCTGGCTCTCTAGAAGAGAGGAGCGAGCGTAAGCCAATTTCTCGGCCAGAAGGTTGTATGGCAGTCGGCTACAGGGATCCCTGAACTTCCTGATCCTGAGATGCTTTGGGGATGAGTTACATTGCCATCGGCCAAACCCTTTGCCAGAGGTTGAAACTGATACATTCACGCTGAACTCTCCTGAACATGGTTCAGGAAAGAAGCGATCGCATCCTGCCTATCTCTGTTCGCGTCAGCGGGACGGAGTCCAAACAGGAAGGCGGTATCCCGCAAAGCCCTGAGGAATACCCCCCGAGCGCTTTCCCCCTTCACTTCCCGGCAACCGTTGCGGTGGACTCAAGGATCAGGGGGAAACTTGGTCTACTATATCCCTCTCAATGACTTTTGCCAAACCGCCTAAAGCTCAGTAAATTCAGCAAAGTTCAGGGTTTTGGGGGTTAGAGGCATGCTCTCTCCCTCTGAGGTGCGGGATCCAGAAACCCTTCTGCCCCGGAGGGCAGGGTGCTCTAAGTTGGCTTAACATTATTTCATGACCGGGCCTGGCCCTCACCTTGCCAAGGGCGGGTGGCCAATATCAGTGCCTAGGGATCCGGCTCAACTTCCTTCCCATTGCAGGCAAAACGACCATGGTAGGCATCTTCAAGCGCTTGTTCGGCTCGCGCGGCAAAGCTGCGGCCACGTCCTCACCGGAAACTGTTGCTAAACCAACCCCTACGAAAGAGAGGAAAGACAATACTTTTTTTCTCGACCCAGATGAAGCCAAAACCCTTGGCAACATCGAGTATATGCGCACCCCCAGGATCGTGAAGCACACCTTCCAGGATTTCGGCAGCAAGGAGAAGGTGGAGGTGGTGGAGCAGGTCTCTTCCCTCAGCAAAGTTAAGTTGTCCACAGAGCAAGCCAAAACTCCTGAAACTGCTGCTGAGCAGGGATCCTCCGCTTCAAGCAGCAGCGGAGCAAGCCCACGCCGTCAGGGGGGATCGGACATGGATACCTTCCGCAATATGGCCCGCAGCCTAAAACGCAAATAAGCCAAACTCAGGTTGATCCCTGTCAGAGCCAACCAGAGGCTGGATCCCAGCTTTCCTCTTCGCAGCAGCGACAGGCGTGATACAACTGCTATCGAACCGGCTAATCTGCGACTGAACTGAGGAGGAGCAATGGCGATTAAGCGAGGCACCTTGGTGCGGGCTATCCGCGAGAAACTGGAGGGTAGCTTAGAAGCGCAGGCAAGCGATCCTTTTATTCCCAACTACGTTTTCGAGACCCCCGGAGAAGTCGTGGATATCAAAGGTGACTACCTGCAGATTAAGTTTGGGGCTGTTCCCACCCCTACGGTTTGGCTGCGGGCGGATCAGGTTCAGGAGATGGCGGGTTGAGTAGAAGCACGGAATGTTCCCCATCTGCATACCCCGTGATGGGGTGAAGGGGGATCCATGGCACTCCTGGCTGCTCCCAACCGTGAACAAATCCTGCAGCGTAGGCAGCTTTTGCGTCGGCAACGGCGCAGCCGGTTTTGGCAGGGATCCTGGCGCCTGACCGGTTCGATGACCCTCTTGACGCTGCTGGTGCTGGGCCTACGGCAGCCCCACTGGCAAATTCGTCAGCCAGAACAGATTCAGGTAAAGGGTGCCCACCGGGTCGATCCCGCCTGGATACGGGCACAATTGCCCCTGCAGTATCCCCTCAACATTTGGCAGGTGCAACCGGCTGTTTTGGAAAGGGCTTTGCTGGGATCCCCGACCCGCCCCTCTCCCATCGAAAGCGTCCAGGTGCAGCGACGGCTGCTGCCGGTGGGTGTCATCGTCCAGGTGCGGGAACGGCAACCTGTAGCGCGCGCGCGATGGGGCGACCAGATGGGCTGGGTGGATGTCCAAGGCAACTGGCTGTCTCCCGATCCCTACCGTTCCCCCAAGTCTTGGCCTGAGCTGGAGCTGCTGGGCTGGGAGAACCACACCCCAGACCAATGGGCGCTGTTGCTCAAGGCTTTGCAGCAATCCGAAATCCAGATTAGGGCAGTGGATTGGCAATCTGGAGCGGGAATTACCCTGCATACTGAGCTGGGCAACGTCTACCTGGGGCCGATTTCCGACCGCTTGCCCTTGCAAATTCAGACCCTCAACCAAATGCGGGATCTGCGCCGCTACTGCGAGTGTACGCCCGACGACATCGTCCAGATTGACCTCACCAGCCCCAGTGTGCCCACCTTGCAACTTACCCCCACGGCCACCCAGGAGCGCTGGAAAGACGTGCGGATGCCCTAGCTTTGCTATGAACCCGGTGCCGGCGGTGGAGGTGAACCAATTGTGGACAGCTTATCCCGGTCATCCGCCGGTGCTGCAAGGGCTGGATCTACGGGTCGAGGTTGGGCAACATCTGGGGGTGATCGGCCCCAATGGCGCGGGTAAAACTACCCTGTTCCTCACCCTCTGCGGCCTGTTGCCCCCCTGCTCTGGCCAGGTGAGTTTGTTTGGCCAGCCGCTGCGGCCCGGCCAGTTTCGCCCTGAGGTGGGGTTGGTGTTTCAGGATCCCAACGACCAACTGTTTGCCCCATCGGTGGCCGAAGATGTGGCCTTCGGACTGCGCAATTTGGCCCGTCCTGAGGCGGAGATTGCGGCTGCCGTTCAGGCCGCCCTGCAGATGACCGGCACCCTCCATTTGGCCGATCGTCCCCCCCATCACCTCTCTGGTGGGGAAAAGCGCATGGTTGCCATTGCCGGGATCCTGGCGATGCAGCCCCAGTTGGTGCTCTACGATGAGCCGACGGCCAACCTCGATTTGCGAGCCCGGCGCCGGTTGATAGTTTTTTTGCAACAGGCCGCCCACACTTTTCTGCTGGCTTCCCACGATCTGGAGCTGATCCTGGAGGTGTGCGATCAGGTCATCCTGTTGGATCAAGGGCGGATCTGGGCCCAGGGATCCCCGGCCCACCTGATGGGCCGAGCCGACCTCATGGAAGCCCACGGCCTGGAAGTGCCCCCCTCGCTGCGCCGATAACGACAAAAGTTGAAAAGATATCAAGAATTATTTTTAAGCTGACAACATTTTTGCCTCTCTTAATAAAAAGCTATCGTGCTAATTAAAAATATTGATTTTCGTCCAGGATTAAATAGGGATATCATTTTGTTAAGTCGGGGATCCCTTCTCTGAGCTGTCCTAGTCAATTTTGTATGATCGATTTTGTACAAGAAAGATGTGGACTTAGCTCAGAGTTGGCAGCTTTGCCCGCCTGAGTGACAGTTGCGCTTAACCCTGATGGCTCCTACAACCTTTTCCGACTTCAGTCTGAGGTCTGCGGCTGGGCAGAGCCTTCTCCCCTCAGAGGGGGGTCTCTGGTGGCTGGGGTAGGTGTCGCCGGGAAAAGCTGTCAATCGAGATTTGGGCAGAGGATCTCTCTGATGAAATCGAAAGGAGATTGCATGAGCGAACCCAACAAGCGAGATCAATTTGCCTTGTTGCTGGGTTCGACAACGTTCAGGAACTGAGTGTGTTCAAAAGTGGAGAGTTGATATGCCTATTGCAGTTGGAATGATCGAAACCCGCGGGTTCCCGGCAGTGGTAGAAGCTGCCGACGCCATGGTCAAGGCAGCCCGCGTTACCCTGGTGGGTTACGAGAAAATCGGCAGCGGTCGGGTCACCGTGATCGTGCGGGGGGATGTCTCGGAGGTGCAAGCCTCGGTGGCTGCCGGTTTGGAGTCTGCCAAGCGAGTGAGCGGGGGTGAGATTCTCTCCCACCACATCATTGCCCGTCCCCACGAGAACCTGGAGTTTGTGTTGCCCATCCGCTATACCGAGGCGGTAGAGCAGTTCCGCACCTAGTCCCCACTTCAGTAAAGTTCGCACCCCAGAAAGTTCGCACCCCACTTTCACTTTCAGCGTAAGGAGTACCTATGGCTATTGCAGTTGGAATGATCGAAACCCTGGGCTTCCCGGCAGTGGTAGAAGCTGCCGACGCCATGGTCAAGGCAGCCCGCGTTACCCTGGTGGGTTACGAGAAAATCAGCAGCGGTCGGGTCACCGTGATCGTGCGGGGGGATGTCTCGGAGGTGCAAGCCTCGGTGGCTGCCGGCATTGACTCGGTGAAGCGGGTGAACGGCGGCCAGTTGTTGTCTTGGCACATTATCGCCCGTCCCCACGAGAACCTGGAGTACGTGTTGCCCATTCGCTACACCGAGGATGTGGCTCAGTTCCGCGAAGGGGTAAATGCCATCCGTCCCTTCACCCGTCCCTGATGCGTATTGCCATTGTGCGGGGCACCGTCACCAGCACTCAAAAGGATCCCAGCTTGACGGGCGTGAAGTTTTTGTTGGTGCAGTACGTCGATCTCGAGGGCCAGCCGCAACCCGATTACGCTGTGGCTGCCGATCCGGTGGGGGCCGGCATTGACGAGTGGGTGCTGGTTAGCCAAGGCAGTGCCGCTCGCCAGCCGCAAGGAAACCAGACTCGCCCGCTGGATGCGGTGGTGATGGCGATTATCGATACGGTCAGCGTTGGCGGTCGCTCTCTCTACAACAAGCGCGATCAACGCTAGCTGGGATCCCTTCCCTTCTCATCTCTCTTGCTGCCCTTGTCCGCCCTACTGCGTTCTAGAGGCTCACGGTTATGCCTGCTCACACCTATGCTGCACCGCCAACGCCCTGGTCTCGCCGACTGGCGGAGCCCAAGATCGATCCCACAGCCTACGTGCATTCTTTCTCCAACCTCATTGGGGATGTGCGGGTGGAAGCGGAGGTGCTGATCGCCCCGGGAACTTCCATTCGCGCTGACGAGGGATCCCCCTTCCACATCGGCGCCAGATCCAACATTCAGGATGGGGTGGTCATCCACGGCCTGGAACAGGGGCGGGTGATAGGAGAAGACGGCCAACCCTACTCCGTTTGGATTGGCAGAAACACTTCCATTGCCCACATGGCTCTGATCCACGGGCCGGCCTACGTGGGCAACGACTGCTTTATTGGCTTCCGCTCGACGGTGTTCAACGCTCGGGTTGGGGATGGCTGCATCATCATGTTGCATTGCCTGATCCAGGATGTGGAGATCCCCCCAGGCAAGTACGTGCCTTCTGGATCCATCATCACCACCCAGGCCGAGGCCGACCGGCTGCCCGACGTCCAGGATAGCGATGCCAAGTTTGCCCAACACGTGATCGGCATCAACCAAGCCCTGCGAGAGGGCTACCAGTGCAGCGAAAACCTCGTCTGTATCGCTCCCATCCGCAACGAACTGCAGCGCACCTCTAACTCAACGGCTACGGAGACGGCACCCATGACTCATTCTTCCCATCGCGGCAATGGCCGGAACGGCGGCGGATCCCCTCTCAAGCCGGAGGTGGTGGAGCAAATTCGTGCCCTGTTGGCCCAAGGCTATCGCGTGGGGCTAGAGTATGCCGATGCTCGCCGCTTCAAAACCTCTTCCTGGCAAAGCGAAAGCCCAATCACCAGCACCCACGAGGCGGAGGTGGTGCGATCGCTGGGGGCCATCCTGGCGGAGCACCAGGGAGAATATGTGCGCCTACTGGGGATCGATCCCAAGGCCAAACGGCGGGTGCTGGAGCAAATCATCCAAACCCCCGATGGGCCGGCGCTGGTTTCTGGGATGCCCAGCCGCGTCTCGGCAGCCGCTGCCCCGAGTTCTGGCACATCCGGCCCTCAGTCTGGCTCAGGGCTAGAGGAAGAAATCCGAACGCTGTTGGCGCAGGGGTATCGCATTGGCCTGGAGGTGGCCGATGCCCGCCGCTACCGCACCTCTTCTTGGCAGACCTTGGGCAATTTGAGCGGTCAGCCGCAGGAGATTCTAGCCGCTGTTCAGGCTGCCCTAGCAGAGCACCAGGGAGAATATGTGCGCCTGTTGGGGATCGATCCCAAAGGCAAACGGCGGGTGCTGGAGAAGGTCATTCAAACCCCGCAAGGCCAGGTGAGCAGCAGTCCTGCAGGAACCGGCGTGGTGGCAGATACGGCTCCTGCGGCAGGGAGCAGTGCCGGCCTGGATCTGGAGGTGCAGGAGGAGGTGCATCGGCTGCTGGCTCAGGGCTATCGCATCGGCTACGAATATGCCGACGAGCGCCGCTTCAAAACCTCTTCCTGGCAGAGTGGGCCGGCCATTCGCGCCACCCGCGGGCCAGAGGTGTTGGCTAAGCTGACGGCTGCCCTGGCGGAGCACCAGGGAGAATATGTGCGCCTGCTGGGGATCGATCCCAAAGGCAAACGGCGGGTCTATGAGCGCATCATCCAAACCCCTAGCGGAAAATCTGCTGCTGCTGCCGCGGCTCCTGCTTCTGCCCCCAAGGGATCCCCTTCTGGCACCCGCCTCAGCGCCGAGGTGGTGGCTCAGGTGCAGCAGTTGCTCAGCCAAGGCTACCGCATCGGCACCGAACATGCGGACAAGCGCCGTTTTCGCACGTCTTCCTGGCAAAGCTGTAGCCCCATCGAGGCCACCCAAGTGCCGCAAGTGGTGGCAGCTCTGGAAGCCTGTCTGGAGGAACATCGCGGCGAATACGTCCGCCTGCTGGGTATTGACCCAAAAGCCAAACGGCGAGTGCTGGAGCAGATCATCCAAACCCCTTGAGGGATCCCAGCTTTTTTTGACCTCTGTTGGTTCAAGCCCAACCCCCCAGCGATGAGGAGCACTTTGTTGGCCTCTACTTTGCCCAACTCCATGACGCTCCGCGCCTTGCCTGGCCAGAACGACGAAACTCGCTATTTTGTCAGTGGTGAGGTACAGGTGGAAGCCGGGGCGGGGATTGGGGCAGGGGTGCTGCTGCGGGCCAACCCCGGCTGTCGAATTCACATCGGGCGCGGCGCGTGTATCGGCATGGGATCCGTTCTGCACGCCTGTGGGGGATCCCTCATCGTGGAGGCGGGAGCAACCTTGGGAATGGGGGTGCTGGTGATCGGGCAGGGCACCATCGGCAAAAACGCCTGCATCGGCTCAGAAACCACGGTGCTGAATTGTTCGGTGCTCAGCCAAGCAGTCATTCCCCCCGGCTCGCTGCTCGGGGATCCCACCTATGGTTTCGATCTCCAGGAGGCGGGCGGCAGCAAGCTCACCCCGGCAGAGCCCTCGCCGGCGGCAGTGGAAATGGCTCCAGAGATGTCGCCTGAGCCGTCTCCCCCACCCAGTTCTCCGGTGGCCAATGTTGAAAAGCAAACCCGCCGTTGGCACCAAGAAAAATCCGACTCCCCAGAGACCAAAACCCATAAGCTCAATGGGATCCCTGGCCATTGGGAATTGGATCGCCTCTTGAGCAAGATTTATCCCCATCGACAGGTGCTCTCCTCTGGGGATAGCCGGATCTGATGGCTAAACTGGCGTGAGTAGTTAGGATGCCGATGTCAACCTCCCTGGGCCTGATTCAGACGCGCAGCTTTCCGGTCATCGTGCGCATTGCCGACGCTATGACCAAGTCGGCAGGCGTGACGCTGATCGGCTTTGAGAAAACCTCGGGGGGCTATTGCACAGCCATTGTGCGGGGGGGAATTGCCGATGTGCGCATTGCCATTGAGGAGGGAATTGAGCTGGCCCGCCAGTTCGAGCAAGAGGAGATCTCCAGTTTGGTGATCCCGCGCCCCCTGCCCAACTTGGAAGTGGTGCTGCCGATCAGCAGCAAGCTGTCTCAACTGGCACAAAACCGCGGCTACAGCCGCCTCAGTAACTTGGCCGTGGGCCTGCTGGAAACTCGCGGCTTCCCGGCAATGGTGGGAGCTGCCGATGTCATGCTCAAAACCGCGGATGTCCAACTGGCGGCCTACGAGACCATTGGGGATGGCCTATGTACGGCCATTATCCGCGGTACAGTGGCCAACGTGGCCATTGCCATCGATGCCGGCATGTACGAAGCAGAGCGCATTGGGGAATTGCACGCGGTGGCAGTGATCCCCCGCCCTCTGGACGAACTGGAGCAAGCGCTGCCCGTGGCCAGTTGTTTTGTTGCTCAACCGGTTACCCTGCCGGTAACCCTTCCTCAAGTTCAGGAACAGGAAGTGCAGCGCAACGATACGGCTGTGGAACGGATCCCTGTTTATCTGGAGCCGCCTGAAACTCCCTAGCCCCCTGAGCAATCCATCTGTTGCCCAAGAAAGCCGAGCAGGGCAGAACGGAAAAATGCTAGGCTACTGAAAGACCTGGGTCCGTGCAGCTCCGACGCCCAAACCGTGTCAGGATCGGAAGATAGCAGCACCACGGGATGCTCTGAGCAGGCGCGTCAACCCGGGTCGCCCTTTGCTACCCCACTTTCCTCTCTGCTGGGTCATTCCCCTTCTCGCCTTTCTCCCCCTTGTCCTAGCAATGTCCGAGACAGACAATCCCCTCGCCAACTGGGCTCAAAAAGCCTTTTACTTCGGCATGGGTTTGGCGGCTGTGGCGGCGGATAATGCTGCCAAGGTGGCCAGCAAAGCGGGTATCCGTCTGATGGAGTTGCGCAAGCAGGCGCAAGCTTTGGTGGACGAGCTGGTGGAGCGGGGGGCGATGACCGCTGAAGAGGCGCGGGCTTACATGGATGCCATCGCCGCCAACGCCAACCGCAAGGGAGAAGACAGACAAACTGCCGGTCCCCGCAAGATCACCATCGACGACATTAGCAATGCCGAGGGCGAGGCAGGCACGGCCATCGAACTTTCAGAAGCGGCCCGTTTGCGCCAGAAGATCGCCGAATTGCAAGCTGAGTTGGATCGCATCAAGGGCAAATCTTGAGCGGAAGGACAGCCCGGCAGGAAGGTAGGAATGCATTGCTTCCTAGCTCCTCTCCCCTTTTGCATAGCGGAAGCGGTACCGCAGAGCACTTGGGAAGTGTCTCAACCTAACTTGAAATGACCCTAAAGATTGAGGCTACCGTCAGGTGGATCGTCTCTGTGAAGTGTTAGGGATCCTCATCCTTGTAGAGCGAGGAGCAGGTCAAGCTGATTCATTTCCAAACTGCAGAAAAGATAAGGGCGTCTGCCGGGTGGGCAGGAGCGTCTCAATCGAGTCTCAATCAAACTGGGTTGAGTTTGAGCTCAGGCAGCAGGAATGAGGATCCCGTCTTCCGAGAGAAACCGGGAGCTGAGAAAGGGACGCAGCGCCTTGGGAATGCGAATCGAGCCATCCGGCTGTTGGTGATTTTCCAGCAGGGCAGCCAGAGAGCGCCCCACCGCCAAGCCAGATCCGTTCAGGGTGTGGACAAACTGGGTGCCTTTCTGGCCGGCTTCTTTGTAGCGCAGGTTAGCACGGCGGGCCTGAAAGTCCCAGCAGTTGGAGCAACTGGAGATCTCGCGGTATTGATTTTGGGAGGGGAACCACACCTCCAAGTCAAAGCAGCGGGCTGCCGCAAAGCCCAAATCGCCGCTACACAGCTCCACCACCCGGTAGGGCAGCTCCAGCATCTGTAAGATGGCCTCGGCATCCTGCACCAGCTTCTCGTGTTCGGCTTCCGATTGATCTGGGCGAGTGACCTTGACCAGCTCCACTTTTTGAAACTGGTGCAACCGGATCAGCCCCTTGGTGTCGCGGCCATAGCTGCCCGCCTCACGGCGAAAACAAGGGGTGTAAGCACAGAAGTAAAGAGGGAGGGACTCCGCAGGGATTACCTCATCCCGGTACAGATTGGTAAGGGGAACTTCCGCCGTCGGGATCAGCCACAGGTCGTCGTCAGCACAGCGAAAGCTGTCTTCGGCAAACTTGGGCAACTGCCCCGTCCCCTGCAAAGCGGCGCTGTTGACCAAAAAGGGTGGGATCACCTCGGTGTAGCCGGCTGCAACGTGGCGCTCCAGCATCATGGCAATCAAAGCCCGTTCCAGGGCCGCGCCCGCCCCTACCATAGCCACAAAGCGGCTTTGGGCCACTTTGACCGCACGGCCAATCTCCAGCAACCCCAGTTTTTCGGCAATCTCGTCATGGGGAAGGACAGGATGGGCCGGCTTTAGCTCCTCACCCCAGCGGCGCACCTCTACATTGTCGGCCTCATCTCGGCCAACCGGCACGCTGGGCAGGGGCAAATTGGGCAGGGTAAGCAGCCGAGCACGAATCTCCTCTTCCAGCTCCCGTTCCTGCTGCTCCAGTTGGGCAATCTCGGCCTTGAGATCCACCCCCCGCTGCCGGAGGGCCGCCACTTCGGGGCCTTGGGGATCCGCCCCCTGGCGGAGGATCTCGCCGACTTTTTTGCCGAGGCTGTTGCTTTCGGCCTGCAGGGATCCCTTGCGGGCCTCCAACTGCCGCCGCTCCCGATCCAACTGCAGGATCCCGTCCAGATCGACTGTGGCCCGGCGGTTTTGCAGGGCTTGGCGTACCTGTTCAGGGCGATCCCGCAGCAGCTTCAGATCCAGCACAGAGACGGCCTACACTTAGCTCCAGATATCCGACCTATTTCTTTAGCCAGCTAAACATGGCCCGCAGCTCCCTGCCCACCTGTTCAATGGGGTGTTCGGCCTCGCGGCGCCGCATCGCAGTAAGCCCTGGCTTGCCGGCCTGATTTTCCAAGACAAATTCACGGGCAAATTGGCCGCTTTGAATCTCGGCGAGGATGCGTTTCATCTCGGCGCGGGTTTGCTCCGTAATGATGCGGGGGCCACGGGTGTAGTCGCCGTATTCTGCCGTGTTGGAGATGCTCTGGCGCATTTTTTCCAGGCCGCCCTCGACGATGAGATCCACGATCAGCTTCACCTCGTGCAGGCACTCGAAGTAGGCCAGTTCCGGCTGGTAGCCCGCTTCCACCAAGGTTTCAAACCCCGCTTTGATCAGAGCCGTCAGCCCACCGCAGAGCACCACCTGCTCGCCAAAGAGGTCGGTTTCGGTCTCTTCCCGGAAGGTGGTTTCCAAAATGCCGGCCCGCGTGCCACCGATGGCTTTGGCATAGGCCATGGCCCGCTCCCGTGCCATTCCCGAGGCATCTTGATAGACGGCAAACAGGCAGGGCACCCCTTCCCCCGCTTGGTAGGTGCGCCGCACCAAGTGCCCAGGGCCTTTGGGGGCAACCATGATGACATCCACGTCTGCCGGCGGCTGGATCTGCCCGAAGTGAATGTTGAAGCCATGGGCAAAGAGGAGCACGTTCCCCGGCTGCAGGTGGGGACGGATTTCGCCCTGGAAAACGGCCTTTTGCACTTCATCGGGCAGCAAAACCATTACCCAATCGGCGGCAGCGGCAGCATCCGCCACCGTTTTGACCATTAAGCCGTCTTGCTCGGCTTTGGGCCAGGAAGGGCTGCCAGGGTAAAGGCCAACGATGACCTGGACACCGCTATCGCGCAAATTGAGGGCGTGGGCGTGGCCTTGGCTGCCATAGCCGATGATGGCAACGGTTTTATCGGCCAAAGGCTCCAGGTTGGCGTCGGTGTCGTAGTAGAGGCGGGCCATGGTCGAGCAGGGCGTGAGCAGGTGCTTGACTAGGATAGCAGGATTGGATCCAACTTGCTGACCTCAAGCGCCGTGATGAACAGTTTTCACCCACCTTAGGCGCTTGGGCTGTACACACATGCGAGCGGTTGTGGCGATCATAACCGGCAGCCAGTGGAGCATGTAGACCAAGCCCAGGGCGGTGTGCCACCAAAGTCGCCGTCCGCGCAAGCCCTCCACCTGGCGTAGCCCCCGGTAAAAAGCCACCGTCAGGCAGCCCATCACCAGAGCGTTCAAGGGGAGCAGCACCGAGGAGTGGCCCGCCAACAGCACCCAGAGGGTGTCGGGAACCAAGGCCATCGGCAGCAAGTACTGAGAAATAAAGAAGGCCCAGAGATCTACTGTTTTGGCCATCCCCATGCGGCGACCGAGGATCCCTGGCCAGTAGTCGAGATAGCGCTGGTAGCCCCCTTCCGCCCAGCGGCAGCGCTGGTGCCAGAGACTTTTCCAAGAGGTGACCCCTTCTTCGACGATGGCCGGCTCCGTCAGAAAGGCGATATCTACGCCCGCCAGGTGCAGCTTGAAGGTGAGATCCAGGTCGTCAGTGAGGGTGCTCTCATTCCAGCCGCCGCACTTTTCCAAGACATCTCGCCGCACCAGTTGGCCATTGCCGCGTAGCTCGCCAATGCCCCTCACGGCCACGCGCTGCTGCTGAAAATAAGCGTCGGAGGCCATTTCCGCCACCTGCCCCAGAGTCCAGAAGTTGACGTTGGGGTTGCTCAGGGCCTTGCGCACCTGGACAGCGCCTACCGTCCGTCTGCTGAAACGGCTGCGCAGGCTTCCCACTTGAACAAACAAGGGCAGAGTGCGGGCAAGAAAATCCGAAGGCACCACAGCATCGGCATCGCAGACCAGGATGATCTCCCCTTGGGTGAGGGGCAGTACCTCGTTGAGGGCGCCGGACTTACCCCCGCCCCGCCCCGGCTGCCGCCGGTAAACCCGCAGATGGGGGATCCACTTTTGGGCTTCCCGCAGAACTTCAGGGGTGGCATCGCTGCTGTTGTCGTCGATGGCCCAGAGCTCCAGATGGCTGGTGGGGTAACGGAGCTGGGTCAAGCTGTGCAACAGCCGTGGGAGCACTGCGCTCTCATTCTTGGCTGGGATCAACACAGCCACACGGGGCAAGGCCAGCCCGCCCAACTCAGAAAGCCCGCTCTGCCCATCCCGTTGCATTGGCAGGACAGAGTCATTGTTGTTAGGGTCATCGCTGTTATCTGTTGACCTGGGATCCCGGCGGGTCGCAGCGGCAGGAGGAAGTCTCAGAGGGGGCAGGGAGGTCGCCGGTTGCAGGCGAAATAAGCGGCTAATGTGGATCACCATGAACGTGGCCAAACCAACGGTGATCCAACGGGCCGTCGGCACCACATGCATCAGGCTGACCAACCCCCACACCATGGCCAGAACCAGCAGAGCCTTGAGACGGCGGCGCTGGGCCGAGGTGAGCAACCAATCGGGAAGATGAAGATCCTCGAGAGGCTCTGGCTCTGACCAGACGAACTCAGACATGGGAATCCTCCCCCGGCCGGCAATGTTACCCAACCTCGCCAGCCTGTGCGAGCGTTAACCCAAAGGCTGTTAAGAGGTTGTTACCTATTGTCACCCATTGTGTTGGCGAAACGGAGTTCTCGAGAACCTACAGGCGAGAAAAATTGGGGATCCCGACTGCCGCTTCTCCGGCAAGGGGGTGAGTAGCCTATGGGTTACCGCGAATCTCTTTGATCACCCCATCTTCCAGAAGGATCTCGACCTGCATTTTCTGGATCAGGTTGTCTCCTTTTTGGACTCGGAAGAAGCTCTCCACATTGCCCTGCAGCACTTCTTGGTTAAGCTCCAGGGTGCTCAGTTGGTTGATCTGCTGCAACAATTGGTTTTTCTGATCCAAGAGGCGGATTTTCTGCTCGTTCACGCGGCTTTTCACCGCTTCCACCTGTTGGAGCACTTGGGGGCTGTTGGGGTTGGGGCTCTGTTTCTCCAGTTCGGCAATAGCCCGCTTGCCCTGAAACTCCAGTTGTTGCATCTGAGCATCGGTGGCTTCGATCTGCCGCTCTAATTGCTCCTGCATTTCCTTTTTCCAAAGGGGTGTGACCACCACCTTAACGGGAATGTTGCGTTTGAGCAGTAATTGAGTGCCGTTGCTGACGTTGTTTTCTTCCATAAGACTCATCCAGGCAGACGACCAACCAAACCAGGGGCTTGTGCCCATTGTAGAAAGCTCCCCTCAAAAGCTCTGGGGTTGGGGAAGAGGAGCTTGACAGACCGGATCCTCCCCCGCCGAGCCGGAGAATCCATCTACTTATCCTACCGGCTGGGATCCCTGCGGTAAAGTCCTGATTTCGGGAAACTGCAATTTTGGTTAAGGATCTTAAAGGCCGCCGCCTTGCCCTGGCACAGATTCGGCTAGCGTGAGAGACAGTGTTCTTTTTTGCGGCAGCCATGAGCGAACGGGCCTCGACCCCTTCCAAGCCCTCTGCTGGGATCACCGAGCCGGTGCGGATTGCCTCTCGAAAAAGCGAGTTGGCTTTGGTGCAGACCCAGTGGGTGATGGGTCAGTTGCAAGAACACCATCCGGGATTACCTCTGGAGCTCAACACTCTCTCCACCCAGGGAGACATCATCCTGGATGTAGCCCTGGCCAAAATTGGAGACAAAGGTCTCTTTACCAAGGAATTGGAGGTTAGCCTGCTCAACGGCAGCAGCGACTTGGCGGTACACAGCCTTAAAGACTTGCCCACTCGCCTGCCGGAGGGCTTGGTGTTGGGGGCGATCACGCGGCGGGAGGATCCGTTGGACGCTTTGGTGGTGGGGGAAAAGTTCCGGGATTACCGACTGGCCACCCTGCCAGAGGGGACGGTGATCGGCACTTCATCGCTGCGGCGGCTGGCCCAACTGCGCCATGCCTTTCCCCACTTGCACTTTAAGGATGTGCGGGGCAACCTCAACACCCGCTTGGCCAAGCTGGAGAGGGGAGAGTACGACGGCCTTATTTTGGCAGTGGCCGGGTTGAAGCGCCTGGGCAAAGCCGACCGGATCCACGAGGTGCTGGATCCCGGCGTGTCTCTGTACGCGGTTGGCCAGGGATCCCTGGGAATCGAGTGCCGGCAGGGAGATGAGCGGATTCTGGAGCTTATCCGACCCTTGGCGGATGTGGAAGCGACGGCGCGCTGTTTGGCCGAGCGGGCCTTCTTGCGGGCTTTGGAAGGAGGGTGTCAAGTGCCCATTGGCGTTCACAGCCAAGTCCAAGGGGAGGAGCTGCACCTAACCGGTATGGTGGCCGACCTGGATGGCCGGCGGCTCATCCGCGACAGCCAAATGGGATCCGTAGCCGACCCGGAAGCGGTGGGGGTAGCTTTGGCAGAAAAGCTAAAACGGCAGGGGGCCGACGAGATTTTGCAAGCCATTTTTGCCCAGGCCCGCCGTTAGGCTTTTCCATCCTTTCTGAGTAAGCTTTGAGGTCTGCAGCCAGGGGGAGTTGAAGAAAAGGGGGGCACGGAAGTCCCCCCTAAGGCAAATTTCACTCAACTTCAAATGGGAAATTCGCATTCGCAGCAGCAGTATCTAAGCTCTAGCTTAGCTTCCAAAACCGCCGTATCATCTTGAACTACTAAGGTCACTCGGTTGTTGGCAATCTCTGCCGGCGAGAGGGTTAGAGTTTTGGTGAAGGTTTGGCCAGGCGGAATTGGGGTAGGCGGACTTGAGAAAGTATACAAAAACCCCGCTTGAGTTGAAGTCCCGCCGTTGAATAGGTAGTACCTGTCGTTCCCGGCATTAGGAGCTGTGTTACTTGTTGCCTGCAAGTTATTGCGATAGGTAAACGTAAGGGTGCCTCCCATCCGGCAGCCTATTCTACAAGGGGGGCTCCATTGGAAGGTATGAGCAAAGAGTTTATTGGCTTGGCGCTCTCCCCAGTTGACTGTCCCGAAAGGGCCCTGGAGAGTTGTCCAAATGTTGGGGTGAAGCTCCGATTGCAGGGGGGAAGCAGGGTTTGGCGGAGGAGCGCTGAGGGTTACTGAGCGCAACACCATGGGTCTCGAGCACGGAAGGCCAGGCAGAGGTCTTGGCGAAGGGGGGAAAGGAACCTGGCGGAATAGCTCATCTACAGTTTCTAAGGATTCTGCCGGAGCTATGGGAACTGGGGAGGGTATCGATCTAGGCACAGAAGGCATAGGCTGCCTAGCTGGCTCCGGGGCCTGAGCCACTAAAAGATGATCTTCAGCCAAGGCAACACCCGAAAGAGAACCACTCTCCCAAAGGGGCGTAAGTAGCAAAGCCAAAATGCCCAAACGCAGTCCTACTTCTCATTTGTATTCTCCAAATCTTGATAGAGATGCCCACTTCCTTCTCAGCTCAAGCCAAAGCTGAGAATTTACTAGCAAAGACATTGGCGAATACAAGCAGGTTCCTTAAACTTTGTAAATTCTTGTGAATTCCAGCTCAATTCCAGCTTTTTCCTTTGCTTGATCATGTAGCGGGGCTTGGCTTCCTAGAAGGGCAAGAATTAGAGACGGGAGAAAATCCGCCGCTCAAACTTCAGCCCAATCCAGATCACCCCGATCCCACAGGCCACCAACACCGCCGACTTGGCCAACAGGCCGGTTGGGTACTCGAAAAAGCGGGTCAGCACCACCAGGGTTAGCCCCAACAGTCCCTGCCAGAAGCGCCCCCGCCGCCCTTGCTGTAGCCCTTCCCAGCAGAGCACTGCTGACAGCCCCAGCAACAGCAAGGTCACTATCCAGGGGGCAAAGAGGACCAAGGCTGCTCCTGCCGTCACGTTCAAAGGCACAGAGCTGCCGATCCCCAGCAAAAGCGCCAAGGCAACCAGAGAAATCAGAACAGCAGCATCCTTCAGCCAAGACGAAACGGGCTGGGATCCCTTCTCCTGCCAACCCTGCCACCAGCTCCAACCGGCTAGCAATAGCAATCCTGCTGCCGACAGGCCCGCCCAGGGATCCCCAACGTTCCAGAGGGGATCCTCGGAAAGATCGACCCACCTCCCGACAAAGCTCCAGACATAGAGCAGGACACCCAGCCCCAGCAGAGCCAAGTTCTGGGCTGTCGGGGCCAAATCCAAGCCTTGCTCCAGCTCGCCGGGAAGCTCTGGATCCCTTCCTTCAGTTAAAACCCGGCTTAGCCAAGGCTTATGGCGTTGGTGCCACAGACCCAACCCCCACACAACTGCAACACCAAGCAGATGCAAAAGGGTTAAACCTTGGAAAGAGCTGCCCAAACGCTCGGCTAACCCTTGCAACGCCAGGCCAAAGTTCACCACGGCCAGGGCAAAAACCCAGCGAGAGCAACACCAATAGGCCAGAGGAACCAGCAGGCCCAGGGTCAACCAAGGATAGAGGATGACTCTAGTCAATAATAAGCTCAACTATACTGAAAATAATGTATAATATGCTCAGTACGGATTACTACCAGTTGATCTTTCTGTTTACTTTCGAGTCTGCCAACATGGTAGCCAAAGCAAAGCAGAAAATTGGTAGTAAGACGACACGGAAACTGCGCTTTGGGTATTCTACTCAAAGCTTTGCGGGATACCGCCATTCTGGTTGGAAACAAACAGAATGCTATCGCTGCATAGTTGAACAGTGATGTTCAGCAGTGTTCAGCGTAAATGTATCAGGAAGTTGACAGTCCCCCAATCCACGAAGTCGGCTACCATCCCCGAGCCCAGCAGAAGGCAGGCCAGTACACCGCTGGGGCTGTGACGCAAGCCGTAGGCCATGGCCAAACTGCCCATCCCCCAGGCCCAAAACAAGCCTGCCGCGGATCCGCCAAGCTGAACCCACTGGGCCATCAGGCCAATACAGGCTCCCAGGGTCAGTTCACCGGCTATCAGCAGGGCGCTACCCAGACGCTGGGATCCCTGCTGCCAAACCTGGAAGCCAGCCACCTGCAGCCCTACCATGAGGGCCAAGCACCCCCAGGCTCTGGCCCAGCGGGGAATGGCAGCCCAGTTGGCCGCCACAAAGGAGATCACCCCTAGGCCCACCAGAACTGCGCCAAACAGCAGCAGCACCAGGGCAAATCGCCCGCCGGCTGAGCGTTGCAAACTCTCCAGTTGGTAATACGCCCGCAGCCGATCCCGCTGCTCAGGTTCAATCAACTCCTGCTCCACCCAGGCATCCAGCAGGTTGGCCAGTTGGCGGCGGAAACGCTCGCCGGGGTAGGGGGGGCGGGGAGAGGTCATGGCGGGATCCCGACAAGCGAAAGGAGGCTCGGGCGTTAAAGGAGTGGGATCGCTGAGGCGATTATAGTCCCTCACCCCTGGCTCCTCTCCCTCTAGGAGAGAAGGAATTGGGATCCCACTGCCTGAAGCACCCGCTGCAACACCTCCTGGTAGCCAGCTACTGGATCCCCCAGATCAAAGCGAAAGAGATCTTTATCCAGCACCCGCGGCTCAGATCCCCCCCGATCCCAAAGACGGCAGGTATCGGGGCTAATCTCGTCGGCTAGCAGGATCTCTCCCTTCTCGTCCAGGCCAAACTCCAGCTTAAAGTCCACCAACTCTAGGCGGCAGCTTCGCCAGAAAGCCTGCAGATGGTTGTTGATGGCCAAAGCCAGGGATCCCAAGCGCTCCACCTGCTCCGGCGTGGCCAACTGCAATAGGCGGATGTGATCTGGGGTCACCAAGGGATCCCCCAAGGCATCGTTTTTGTAATAGAACTCCACCAGCGGCGGCTCGATGGGAAGGCCCTGCTCCAGGCCCAGCCGTCGGCAGAGGCTACCCGCTGTGCGGTTGCGCACCACCACTTCCAAAGGCAGGATGTGCAAGGCTCGCACCTGCATCTCGGTGGGGCCGGTTTGGGCCAAGAAATGGTTGGGGATCCCTTGCTGCGCCAGGTAGGCAAACACATGGCTGGAGACGGTGCAATTCACCTCTCCCTTGCCGGCGATGGATCCCCGCTTTTGGGCGTTGAAGGCCGTGGCGTCGTCTTTGTATTGGCAAAGATAAACCCTGGGATCGGCAGTGCGGTAGATGCGCTTGGCCTTGCCCTCGTAGAGCAGCTCTTGGGGGGAGAATGGCATACGCTAACCCCTAGTATCCGGCCAGCCGTCCGCGGATCCCTTGCCAGAAGGTGATGGCCAAGATGCGCAGATCCAGCCACAGCGACCAGTTTTGCACGTAATAGAGATCATACTGGGTGCGGCGGGCAATGCTGGTATCCCCCCGTAGGCCGTGGATCTGGGCCCAGCCAGTCAGGCCGCTTTTCACCAAATGCCGATCCGGATACTTGGGGATCTCCTGGCTAAACTGCTCGACAAAGTAGGGCCGCTCTGGGCGGGGGCCCACTAGGCTCATTTCCCCTTTCAGGACGTTCCACAGTTGGGGCAGCTCGTCCAGGTTGGTGCGGCGCAAAAAGGCTCCTATCTTGGTTCGGCGCGGATCCCCGGGGCGCGTCCAGCCCGGCTGGCCGGCTGCCTCAGCATCCACTCGCATGGTGCGGAACTTGGCAATCCAAAAGCGACGCCCGTCCAAGCTCACCCGCTCTTGCCAATACAGAATGGGGCCAGGACTGCTGCAGGCTACCAGCAGGGCAATAATCAAAAACAGAGGGCTAAGCAAGATCAGGCCCAGGGAAGCTCCTAGGATGTCTACAGCTCGCTTGAGGAACCGGTTGTGGGCGTAGCGCAAAGGGGGCTGACGCAGAGTTAGCAGCGGGATCCCGTCGAGAGACTGCAGGCTGAAGTTCACCGTTAAAAAACTTAAGATATCCGGCACCAAGCGCACCTGCACCGACAATGTTTGCAAACTGAGCAACAGAGGAGCAGTTGCCAGCTCCGGTTGCCCAAACCACACCTCCTGCACTTCTGGGTGGGCTTGCAGATAGGCAATCAAATGGACCAGATCCAGACGCCCAAGAGCCGACCAGGAAGGCTCAAGCTGACTGCACAAGCAGGAGAGGGTTCCTCGGGATGAGCCGGACAGAGTCCTGTCGGCAGACTCAACCCCGCCAGAGGTAGGGCGGGCGGTGTTTAGTACTGGATATGAATCTTGACAGGGATCCCCATTTTGAGATGGGGGATCTTCCTCAAAAGAGCCTTGCTCTACGCCTGCCCAGGCGACTACCTGGAAGCCCAACTGCGGGGATCGCTGCAATCGCTCCAACACTTCCGCCAACACCGACCAGGATCCCACCCAGATGACCTGCCGCCGACCGTAGCCCCTAGAGCACAACCAGCCCATGCCCAGCCGCAACCCCACCCGTACCAAAGTCAAACTCAGCAGAGCCAACAAGCCGGCGTAGCCCACCACCAGCCGCGACAAAGAGACCGAGCGAACGAAAAAGGCCCCTGCCAGCACCAAACCAAACGTCAATCCCAACCCCACCAGCAAACTGGCCCATTCTTCAAAGCGAGACAAGCGCTTCGACTCACCGTATCCGCCTAAGCCCGCCTGAATGCCCCAATAACTGAGGGCGGTCAACAATCCCAAGGCCGCGTAGACATCCCAAGGCAAGAGCTGATGAGGACGCAAGCTGCGCAGCCAGTAGCCCGCCCCAAAGGCCAACCAAATACAAAGGCCATCGCCAAAACAGGCCAAGGGCACCCACAAACGATGCAGATCCAGACGAGTTTTATAGCCGCGTTCGGCCAAGGGTTATCTCCTTCGGCATCAAGACTGTTGACAATCTTACAGAAAAGATTGTGCATCTGAGGCTATTGGACAAGATCAGTGTTGACCAAAACTTGAATGGGTAGCCCTCACCAGATAATTCTATTGACGGCCCTTCCCAGCTTCAAATGACTTCATGCTGCTGACACAAAATAAGTTCTTTAAGTAATTGGGATCCTCATCATGCAAGAGATAAAAATCCCTGTTGAGTGGGTTAAGTACCGTCGGAAAAGGCTGTTGTAGAAACTACCAGAATTGCAGACATTGGATGTCGAAACATGAGAGTTTAAGCAATGATCAAAGTACAGTCTGAGAACAGCAATGATGACAGGATACTACGATTTCGTTGCCGGGCCGGCTACTGCCAGCAGAGATACACCAAAGGGCAGAGAAAACTTAGGTATCAGATAGGCTTCTGCAGCAAAAATACCCGTCAGCAGTCGATTGAGCCAAAGCGGCGGCATTTTCAGATCTTGGCTTTCCCTCAGGCGAAGCACTTTCTGCATTATGCGGATCCCTGAAATGATTGGGAAAAGAAAACTGTTGAAGAAAACAAGGGTATAAACTTCTAGACCTGAGCTTTTAAGCAACGACAAAAGTTGCCCGCGGGTATATCGTCTCTTGTGATGATTAAGCTCATCATGTAAACTCCACAGCCACGGATAAGCCGGAACAGTTACAACTAAGCAGCCAGATGGGGTTAACCTTTGACTGAGGGCTAGGAGAGCTTCTTTGTCATTCTCCAGATGCTCCAGCACATCCAGCAAAGCAATCAAATCAAATCGTTGAGAACCAAAGGGGATCCGGTTTGGCAACTCCCCCTCTGCCACGATCCCAATACCGCGAGCTTGGGCCAGCGGCAGTGCAATTTCACTCTTTTCCATAGCCCAAACTTTGCCAAATCTGGACAACATCTCCAGGTTGCCGCCGCTACCGCAGCCAGCTTCCAAAATATAAGCAGAGGGGGGAAGCGACAGGGATCCAATAACCCGACTCAGAATGTGACGGCGACCCAAAAACCACCAATGCCGGTCTTCCAAGCCTGCCATTTGCTCATAAGCTTCGGGATCCATACCCGTAACCCAACAAAAGATCAAAAACAGGATTAGCCGCAGAAGGGGTTAGCAGAGCATATCTATCTAAACTAAGTTTAGGGGGATAATCGAGCCTTTCCCCAGCGATGCTTACGATACCAGGCCGCCACGTGGGGACACCACGCTTCAAAGTGGGGCCAAATCAGTTCACACAGATGTTGAATTTCTCGTTGAGCATCTTCTTTGGCTCGTAAATCCAAAAAATGCATTAGACTACGGCAATTGAAAGAGACCACGAAGTGTTGTCGGATCCCGTAGCCAATGATGTTGCGAGCATCTTCATAGGGCAATCCGCACTCTTCTACCAGGCGATAATAAGCGATGGCCTGGCTGCGATATTGCGCAAGAATGATATCCAAAGCTGCGGGGGAGATGGGCCTAAAGCCTTGGCGGGTTTTGGCTTTGCCCTCCTTGACGCTGGCAGGAACGTAAAACAAAGTTTCCAGCTCTTGCAAAGACAAGGAGGACTCCGTCCCGCCACTGTGCTCCGCAATGTGCTCCGCACCGCTGACGCGATAGGCCTCCGGCCCGCTGACGCGATAGGCCTCCGGCCCGCTGACGCGATAGGCCTCCGGCCCGCTGACGCGATCGCTGACGCAACCGCAGCCGGTCTCGCCAACAGGAGCAGCAGTCTCGGTTGTGCTCCGCACCGCTGACGCGAACAAGAGCTTTTTGCCCAAATCGGCAATTTGCTGGCCTGTATATCGGAAGGATTGAACATCAAAAGAAATTCCCACCCGATGAGTACGGGCCTGTTGCATGACGGCGTGGGGAAAATAGCCCACCCCAAACGTGATCTGAGGATGCTCTAGAGGCCCATAGTGGCCACGGTTGCCCTCCAGCAAATGCCGCACCACGGCCTCTCCATGCTTTTCCGGGATCCGGCTTTCTGAGGTGACAAAATCAGGGCTGTAATCCTGGTGCATTGCCTGGTAGATGACCCGTTCTGGATCTGGGGTTTGATTCAGCACCACAACTTGAAACAAAGCATCCACAGGCTGCATCCCCTAGTGCTTCGCACCGCATGTTAGGATTCTGAGATCCTTGTAAGATCATATTGGCAGCGGAGAACGCCAACGGCATTGGCCTGCTCCACCACAGAGCATATTCCCTATCTGCCCCCACCCTGAGGTATTCCTTAACTCAGTGTAAGGAGAAGAGAGACCGAAACACCTTGGCTATAGGAGCCTGCGAGCTCGAGTTTCCTCTGCCAGCACCAGGCTTAGGGCCGGATTGCTGCGCAACAATCCCGCTACATAGAGGGTATAGACTTTCCCCGCCTCCAGCTGCAGGTCAAACCGCTGCAGGGGAATGCTCCGGCTGGGAGCCGACTGCACACCTGGCGCGGAGGCTGAAGGGGCTATGGCCACTTGAATTTGGGTAAAGCCGGGGCGCATAGCTTGAAAGGTGGATACTTGTCCAAACGCCAACTGGGGCAGCAGTACCCGCCCTTGCTCCCCTTGCCATTGCAGGGCCGGCGCATCAGGGGCAGCGTGGACAAACCGCACCAGGGCTTGATCAAAGGGCGGATGGATGTTGTCTTCCAGCACCAGGGCCGTCATGCGATTCGGCTCGTTGGCAGCAACCACCGAGAATACTCCCCCGCCCCTGAGATTGGCTACGGTTCTGGCCGCAACCAAAGAACTCGCAGGCTGGCCAGGGTTCTCAGGCGTTGAAAACAAAACAATGTCGTACTCGCCCGCCGGTATGCGCACGTACTCGCTCACCGAGCCATAGGCTATGCCCTGAGCAGCTCTCACCCCTCCCACTTCCAAGTCGATCCGAGGGGCATTGGGGGCCACATGCACCAAGCGCACTTGGACTTCAGAAACTCCCGCAGATGCCGAAGGCATCGGGATGGCACAGCCGGACAAAAGCCCCGACATCAACGATCCACCCACCACGCAGAGTACTGCGCCCACCCACCGTCGCACCATGTTCACGCTCACTCCTACTCCTCACACCCAACGCTCACCGGGGATCGAGCTGCTGTGTTCCGCCAAGCCAAGGGGCGCTCTCGCTCCCCAAAAGTTCGTATTGGCGCAAGGGATCCCACCCTGCTGACGCCAAGGAACCTGCTCTTGTCTTACTCCACTTTTGCGCCCAATGCCATAGAGCTATGGGACGAGTTGGGATCCGATCCCTTCTAAACCAAAGGGAACTCGCGGGACTTCGCCTCACCTGCAGCATCTGGGTTGGGGGCAGGGATCCCTGTCTGTTCGCGCTCGCGGGACGGAGTCCTTGGAGACCGACGGCTAAACAGGCGGAAATAGGTGCTCACGGCCAGCTCTTTCAGGGGGAAAAGCAGGTAGGTGAGGGGGTTGATGGTGACGATGATGTTGCGGCAATCTCGTTTGGCTTGAGCCAGGATCTGAGCGGCCACCCAATCTCCTGACATGACCCCGATGGGATTGAGCTGGCTCTTGAAGGGGCCGAGGATAAGCTTGCGCACCACACAGGGGGCATCCAGACGGCGCAGGGTAACCAGGTCTCCCAAAGCCCGCTTCGAGAGTTCATAGAGGGGACTGAAAGCAGGGCTGACCTCAGCTTCGGAAGTGTTGACCCACACCTCTTTGGTGGCCATTTCGGGGTTGCTGCGAACCGTTTGGAAGAATAGCTCCATCAGGCGCCAACTGGAGAAGGTATTGACGGCGTAAGACTGGCGAATGGCCTCGGGATCCCGATCCCCATGAACATTGAAGCCGTGGTTGAGCACCAAGATATCCACCCGCTCCAGCAGCTCTGCCAGGGATCCCTCTTGCCCCACCTGCCAGCGAACGGTCTCCACCGGCTGGATCTGGCCGTCCACTTCGATGTGAACCGAATCCGAATGGGAGCTGAGGGCGATGACTTTGGCCCCCTGCTGGTGAAAATGCTTGAGCAAGGCCCGGCCCAGGGTGCCGGAGGCGCCGGTGACGGCTACTCGCTTGCCTTTCAAGGAGAGACTGGTGCCCATGAGCCGATCTACGAGAGTCAGGGTGCCGCAAAAATAGGCGTTGGTATCGTCGAAGTGGTGCCGCCAGTGGTAGGCGCGGTTGACATGCCATTGGCTGGGAGGAACGGGGAAAGGCCCCGGCTGGTGGGTGATATCCGTCTGCAGGGCCAGCCCCCAACCCCGCAGCATACCAGCCACCCAGAAACTGGCCGAGTAGACCACCCCCACCGCTGCCGCCAGGCCGTACAGCCAGGATCCCTGGCCCAATACCACCACCCAAGGGATCCCGGCCAGGATCATCGTTGCCGCTTCGGGAACGTCGTGGTGCCACTGGGATTCTCGGTACAGCTGTGCATCCACCACGCTAAGGTCGGGGCGGAACAGGCGGTGGTGCAGGATGTGTTTGGGCATCAGCCAGGGCCACCGGTGGGCCAGCCAATGGCGCACATCCCGCACGATCTCAGCCCAAAGGATGGAGGCTAGGGCGACAGCCCCCACCCCTATCCAATGACTTACGCTGCTGACATCCATAGACTCGCTTGCGGTGGCCAAACCAATCCTGAGCTCGCGGTCGCCTCTTTTATGGACTCAGTTGGCGACTCTCAAAAATCATCGCAAAAATTCTTCAAAAGATCATCTGCGAGCCCGTCTTCCTTGTCCCCAAGGGAGGGAGAGATCAAGGGGCTGCGGGCTGAAGCTCTCGGATCTCAACCGGATCTCCAACGGCCAAACCCAAAGCAGCAGCCGTCCCGCCGCGGAACTCCAGCACACCGTCCACCAACTGGGAAGGAGGCGGCCCATAGGTGGGGCAGGGTCGGGCGGGGCAGCCGGGCACATCGGCGGCAATGTACACCACCTTGCCTTGGTGAAGGAAAATGATGTCCAGGTTAATCAGAGTGTTGAACATCCAAAAAGAAGCCGGCTGGGGCGGATCAAAGGGAAACCACATGCCCCGATCCGGCGGCAAGTCGGTGCGAAACATCAGGCCCAAGCGCTGCTGCTCAGGCGTGCGGGCCACCTCTAACTCAAAGCGTTGGCCGGCAAGGGTGACTTCCGCTTCAACCGGCAGTTGCTGGGGCTGCCCTATTGCCGGGGGGGATGGGGAGAGGGCTTCCGCCACCTGAGTTTGGGAGGCGGGAGATCTCTCCGGGGCAGCAGTACACCCCAAGCCGGATCCCAGGAGCAGTAGAGCCAGGCCCAAGGCGACTCTGCACCCTTTTGGAACGTGTATCGTGAACAGAACCATGTGGCGCTCTCCTGTGCAGGCTTCATCCTATCGCGCCAGACGCTGCTGCTGCGACTTGACCAGCCAGACGCAGGAAGTTCCCCCCTGGGAGAGCCTTGCCAATTCTTGCTTGCCGGAAGCGGCCTGTGCTTTTCCCCCTTGAGCGCAGCCGGAATGGCGGCTCTGGGCAAGGGCAGCCCACAACCGACCCGATAGCATAGCCATAGACTTTATCGTTCCCCACCCTGCCAGGAGAGCCGTATGAAAGACCCTTTCAATTTCAATTTCAATAGATTCAATAGATCCTCGGTGAGCCGGATCCCGCTTCTGGCTCTGCTTGGCCTGGGGCTCCTGAGCCTCTGGCCCACTCACGGGATGGGATCCCGTTCACAGGAAACCCCGGTGCGGATTCCCTTTGAGCCAACGGTGACCTATGGGGAAGGGTATGGGGAAAAGACCGTGGCCCAACAAGCCCAAAGCCGCTTTGCGCTGAAACTGTTTGATCACCTGCTCCGTCAGCAGCCCCAAGAGAACCTCTTTTTCTCCCCCTTGAGCATCCGCCTGGCCCTGAGCATGCTCTACAACGGCGCCTCTGGGGAGACTCAAACGGCAATGGCCGAGGTGCTGGAGGCACAGGACCTTTCCCTCAATGAGTTGAACTGGAGCAATGCCCAAATGGTGGGCTGGCTGGCGGAGGGATCCCCGGCAGGAGGGCCAGTCCAGGTGCAAATGGCCAACGGCCTCTGGGTGGATCAAACCCTCACCTTACAGCCCCAGTTTTTGCAGGCTTTGGCCACCTACTACCAAGCGGTGGTGAATCGGGTGAATTTGGGATCCCGGCAAACGGTGAACCAGATCAACGGCTGGGTGGCCGAGCGCACCCAGGGCAAGATCAACCGCATTGTGGATCGCCTCAGCCGCGAGGATTTGATGGTTTTGCTCAATGCCATCTACTTCAAAGGCGAGTGGACTCAGCCCTTCGATCCGGAGCGCACCCAAACTCAGCCCTTTACTCGGTTGGATGGCCGCCGCGTCCGAGTACCCATGATGGTTCAATCAGGTCGTTACGACTACCTGGAAACCGAGCAGTTGCAGGTGGTGAGCCTGCCCTACGGGGAAGGAGAACTGGAAATGCTGATCCTGCTGCCCAAGAAGGGAGTGAAGCTGGAATCGCTGCGGGCAGAGCTGAGCCCGGAAACTTGGCAAGAATGGACGGGATCCCTGCGCCCCCGTGCCGGTTCGGTGCGGATCCCGAGATTTGAATTGGCTTATGAAACGGATCTCACTTCCGTTCTGCAGCAGTTGGGCCTGGGAGTTGCCTTTTCCAACCGAGCCGATTTCAGCCAGATGACCCCAGAGCCAGCGCGGATCAGCAAAGTCCTGCACAAAGCAGCAATTGAAGTGAACGAAGAGGGATCCGAGGCGGCAGCCGCTACTGGGGTGATCGTCTCCCGGACTGCTGTCGACCGGCAAGAGCCCTTTCAATTTGTGGCAGATCGGCCCTTCTGGTTTGCCATTGTGGCCTCCAGATCCGGCGGCAACCCAGCGGCCCAAACCGTGTTGTTCATGGGATCCCTGGTGGATCCTAAATAAGGGGATCCCTCAGGGCAGCTTGCTGACTTCTTACCGGGCGTGCAGATCGCTCTTCAGGATGTGTTGACCCCAGACCGGCTCCCTTGGTTGGTTTAGCCGTTTTTCATTGCGGAGGTCATGATGGTCGAGGTTTTGGAAAGAGAAAAATTGGCCGAGGCACCTGCTGATAGTTCTCCGGCAGCTTCTCGAAAAATTTGGACTGACGAAGAGTTTATGGCTTTACCGGAGGATGGCAATCGCTATGAGGTTGTGAACGGAGAACTGGTTACCGTGGGCTCGGCAGGTGCAAAGCATGGGTACTACGTAAGTTTGATTCACATCATTCTGGGCTCCTACGTTCGCAGTCAAAGGATTGGATTTACCTTCGATTCCGATACTTCCTTCAAAATGAAATCCGGCAATCGCCGTTCTCCGGATTGTTCTTTTTTTTCCAAAGAACGACTGCAATCTCTGGGCAGGATCCCAAGGGGTTATATTGAGGGATCCCCAGACTTGGCTGTAGAAGTTCTCTCCGATGCCAACACCGTTGGAGAGATCCATGATAGGCTCGTTGAGTATTTTGAGAATGGATCCCGGCTGGTCTGGATCATTCATCCTGAAGAGAAATACGTTCTGGTCTATCGCCGGCCTGAGCCTGAAGCATTGAAGAAACCCGGCGACATCCTGGAAGGTGGAGAGGTGATCCCTGGATTTGCGCTGGATTTATCAGAGTTTTTTGCCGAGCCGGAGTTGTAGTTTTTCACCAACGCAATGTACGGATAAGACGCCTTCAGCACCTAGGGAAGAGCAGCCCTGTTAAACTAGTCTCAACAGTGGGATCCCATTTCATGGCATTGGTTTATCCGCAGGTTCTGGAGCGCAATCCCAAACGGCTGCGCATTGCCCTACAGCGGTTTACCTCTCAGCAACTGGCTTGGCGGGCGGCAGGGGGCTTGGTGCTGCTGATTGTGGGATCCCAACTGTGGGCCCGTTCGCCGCTGTTGGGTTTGGTGGCTGTGGGGATGGGCCTGTGGGCTGGGATCCCTTGGGGGTTGGGGCAGATCCTGAATCTAGATTGCCAAAGCCAACGGGTGACCTTGACCCGGCTGGGTGGCCCTTGGGGCTTTTGGCGGCAGCAGGTGTTTTCCTATCCCTTGGCTCAGTTGCAAGGAGTGCGGCTGCATCGAGTGGGTCAGGAAGTTTTGGATAACCAAGCTCAAGAGAGTTTTCAGGTCCAAAGCCAAGTGCGGCTGCAGTTTCGCAGCGATCCTTCTAAACCGGAGCTGAACGAGGAGGTCATCGCCTGCTTTAGCAGCCAAGTCGGCATCAAAGGGGACGAACCAGAAGCTTTCGTGCTCTCTCAGCGGCTGGTGCGCTGGATTCAGAACTATCTATCCGAACACTCAGGAAATCTAAGAAACAACTCTTCACCGTAAACTACCCGGCTCCGACCGCTAAGCGGTACGGAGCGGGCTTTCAGTAGCCCTGGGCCTGCTCTGCTCTACCAGAGAACAAAACAAGCCCGGACCTCCAGGCTGGTTTACGGCAGCCCCCAAGAGCGCAATTACGTTTGCACCATTCAAGTCCGCATCTCCTTCCCATCCACAGTGCCCACACTTAAACTTCTTTCCACTGCGATAGGATTGCGCAGGGTCGGGATGGATGTGCAAACACCGGTGACAGGTCTGCGAGGTATAAGCAGGCGGAACAAGAATCAGAGAAACCCCTGCAACCCTCGCCTTGTATTCCAGAAACTGACGTAGTTGGTAGAACGCCCAACTGTTGGCCCTGCGCCGCTCGGCTTTGCTGCGCGGCTGTTGATTGACCCTTTCCCGGATCCCTGTCAGGTCTTCCAGAGCAATAGCGCTGTTGGTAGCTTTTGCCCTAGAGACAATAGCTTTGGAGATGCGATGATTGACCCACGTTTGAAAGCGTCTCTCCTTGCCAGACAGCCGTTGCAACAGTTCTCTGCATCTGCGCCGCGAACTGCGGGTGCCCTTACTGGCTTTACGTTGGAGTACCGCCCTCAGCTTGGAGTAGTGGTCTCGGATTCGGTTCAACTGCTGTCCATTCCAGTTATCCCCTTCTGACGTATGGGCAATATCCGTCCTTCCCAAATCCACCCCCAGCACTCTATCCGTGCGTTGCGGTGGGCACGGTTCCGTTTCCACACAGATTTGAATGGAGTAGGAACCGTCTTTGCGCTTGACCAGAGTGGCAGATTTGGGATTGGAGCCTGCCAACTGTTCTCTCTGGTAACGGCCAATCGCCAGCTCAAAGCGCTCCCGACCCTCCACCGTGGTCAGCGACACCGTCCAGTCTTTCTCGCGAAACGAAAAGATACGGGCATCGTAGGTCGCAAAGCCTCTCTTGAACGCTTTGACCGGACGGTTTTTCTGTCGGGCAACTTTACGGGCACCGGCCAGCCGTCTGCAGACCTGCTGAGCCAAGTTACTGGACAAGCCAAACCGAGCGCGAATCTGGTAATAGCAAAGGGACTGGAGTTTGACTGCGTTGACTACTTTTTCTGGTGTGTTTTGGTTGACCCAGTTCAACGCCTGCACAAAGGCATCCATTGTCGCGTCCAATTTGGCGGCTTGCGACGGGGACACCTTGAGCTTGCAGGGGACGGTCAGGACTTGGGTCATGGTTCTATCATAACTTCCGCATTCCTCCCGACACTGACCCTACGGGTACAGTGCGGGGCTCCTGCGATTTCTAGCTGAAAGCCCCCTTTTCGAGGATACTGCCCCACCGTTCCAGTAGACTCAAACTTTGCTCTCCTTTTCGGGGAGATGGGGAATTGTTGGCACAGTGCTTGATCCTGGGTTAGAAATGCTACCGAAAAGCAGTGCACTCCTTGACACTTTCTAAACTTAACTTAATCGACAACCTTCATGAGCGCCTCCTGGGATCTGGTCAACCTGCTTACCTTACTCAACTGGAACACTCTGCCCGGATGGCTTTGGCTGCTCCTTTGGGGATCCTCACTGGCCGTGGTGATGTACTGGCAAAAGCGCTGGCTGCAGCGGGATCAGGTGGGTTTTCCCGATGTCATCATGCTGGGGCGTGCAGATACGACGGTGGTGGAATGTAACGAAGCTTGCCAGAAAATCTTGGGGGATTGGCGGGGCAGGCGCTGGATCGACGTGCTGCCGGCAGAAGAGCAGGAGCAGGCGCAGCAAAAGATAGCCCACCTTACCCCTCAGCAGCCCACCTTTACCCGGATTAGCAGAGTGGCGGATGCAGCGGGGCAGGTGCGGTGGTTTGAGTGGATCAACCAAGGCATTTTTGACCGGCGGGGCCGCTTGCAGTTCATCCGCGGGGTGGGCCGAGACATTACCGAGAAGAAACAGTTGGAAGAAAACCTGCGGCTGCGGGAGGCCCAACTGCGCACCTTGTTGGATGCCCTGCCATTGGCAGTGTGGGCCAGGGATCCCCAGGGAGTGCTAATTTTGCAAAATGCCACTGACCGCGCCTGGTTTGGCGATCTGCTGGGTACTTCTCTGGAGGAGGTGGCTCAGCAACATCCCCACTGGCCGGAGTACACCTCTCAAGTTCTATCCGACGTAGAGCGGCAAGGGTTTTGCCAATTCGAAGGTAAGGAAATGATTCAAGGCCAGGAGCGCTACACCTATCGCTTCGCTGTAAAGCTTCAGGATCAGTCTAAAGGATTAGGACTTCTCGGCATTGTCCTAGATATCACCGAACAAAAGCGGCTGGAACAGGAGGTGTGGGAACAAGAAGAGCGTTTTCGCGCCTTCCTCAACAACAGCCACGACATTTTGTGTCGTATCGATGCCCAAGGTCTGCTGCATACCTTAAATCCTCCGGCTGCTGAGAAAATTTTGGGGCGTGCTCCCAATCAGGGAGAGGCCGTACCCTTGGATTGGGTTCACCCCGAGGATCGGCAGAACGTTGCTAATGCTCTTGAGCAACTCAAGGCTCGACCTGGCGAGACACTCAGCTTTATTTACCGGGCCCAACACGCCGATGGCCAGTGGGTGTGGCTGGAGAGCCTCTGCACCAATCTTTTGGAGGATCCCTCTGTGCAAGGGATCGTTTCCAGTACCCGCGATATCACCCAACAAAAGCAGGTGGAACTGGCTTTGCGAGAGAGCGAAGCCCGCTTCCGAGAAATTGCAGAGGCTGTACCGGTGGTTTTCTTTGTGTATTCTGCAGACTTGAGCCAGTCTCTCTACAAAAGCCCCCAAAGCGAGAAGATCTGGGGTTACACAGCAGAAGAGTTTCGCCGCAAGCCAGATCTCTGGAAAGACAGGATCCATCCCGAAGATCTGCCAAGGGTACTGCAGGCGGCCGCCCGAGCCACTCAAGAAGCCCAGCAGATCACCTACCGCCTTTTCCATCGGGATGGCAGGCTGCGCTGGCTGCGTACTTCTTGCCGACCCATCTTGAACGAACAGCAAGAGGTTATCCGTATTGTTGGCATTACCGAAGATATTACGGAGCAGAAAGAAGCAGAGCTGGCTCTACAAGAAAGCGAAGCTCGGCTTAGGGCTATTCTGGATGGGATCCCTTTTTCTATCTTTCTCAAAGATCTGGAAGGGCGCTATCTTCATGTAAACAAGACTTATCTAAAACAGAGAGGCTGCAAGGCAGAAGAGCTCTTTGGAAAGTTGGATAGTGAGCTGTTCGCATCAGAAGAGGCTCTAGAATTTCGAGATCAGGATCAAAAAGTCCTGCAATCTCCGCATCCTGTCAGCTACGAGCGAACCTTTTTCCGCGATGGCAAGAGATTGACCCAGTGGGTCACCAAGTTTGCCCTGCGGGATCAGCAAGGGGATCCCTATGCCGTTTGCGGTGTTGTTGTGGACATCACCCCCCTCAAAGAAGCTCAAGAAGTGCTTCGGCAAGAGGCAGAGCGGGAGCGACTGTTGGGGGCCTTATTGCGGCGGATCCGCCAAGCTTTGGACTTGCAAACCCTCTTGGAAACAACGGTTGCGGAAGTGCGAGAGTTTCTCCAGGTAGATCGGGTGATGATCTACCGACTGCAGGGAAACGGGGGTGGGATTGTGGCCGCCGAGTCGGTAGCGGATCCCTGGCCCAGCCACCTGGGCCGCTACGTGTGGGATGAGTATTTCCAAAGGGATCCGTGCTATCGCAAGTACCAAGAGGGCTTTGTCCAGGCAGTGGGGGATGTAGCAATAGCCGATTTGGATCCTTGCTATCGGGAGTTGCTGGAGTCTTTCCAAGCCCAAGCCAACTTGGTGATCCCGATTCGGCAGGGTGAGGCTTTGTGGGGTCTATTGGTAGTTCAGCACTGCCAATCCAGCCGCCCTTGGCAAGAGTGGGAAATCCGGCTTTTACAAGAGCTGAGCGATCAATTAGCCATCGCGTTGCAACAGGCCCAGTTATATGAACAACTGCAAGCCCTCAATCAAACCTTGGAAGAAAAGGTTCGGCAACGCACCTCTGAGTTGCAGCGATCCCTGCAATTTGAGGCCCTGCTGAAACGCATCACTGACCGGGTGCGCGACTCTCTGGATGAAGCTGAAATTCTCAACACCGCTCTGCGCGAGCTGGGAGAAAACCTAAATGCAGATGGCTGCGATATTGGCCTTTACAACGCCGATCTCACCCTTTCCGCCATCAGCTACGAGTATTGTCCTCGCTTGGGGTCGGCCTTGCATACTTGTATTCCCTTTGCCCAATATCCAGATCTCTACGCCCAGTTGTTGCGAGGAGAGCCCTACATATTTTGTTTACTTCCTGACGCCCCCCGCCAAGGATCAGTCTTGGTCTGCCCTCTGCGGGATGGGGAGCAAGTCTTGGGGGATCTGTGGGTTTTTCGCAGCAGCGAGGAAAGTTTTGATGAGCAGGAAATGAATCTCGTAGCTCAAGTGGCCAATCAATGTGCTATCGGCCTAAGGCAGGCGCGCCTATTCCGAGCTGCCCAAGAGCAGGTGCAAGCCCTGGAGCGCCTTAACCGCTTGAAAGACGATTTCATCAGCACTGTCAGCCACGAGCTGCGCACTCCTCTAACCAGCATGAAAATGGCCCTGAAAATGTTGCAGATGGCTCCCACTGGGGAGAAACGAGCTCAATACTTAGCCATTGCAGAGCGAGAATGCCAGCGGGAAATCGAGCTCATCAACGACCTGTTGGATCTGCAGCGGTTGCAGTCCGGGACCTACGCTCTAAGTGTGCAAACCCTCACCTGGCGGGAGCTGCTAGGGGATCTGTTAGCCATTGCCGAAGAGCAGGCCCGCGCCAAAGGGCAAACCTTTCAAGCCAGTGTCCCTCTGGAGAGCACCCTCACGACGGATCCCTTGCTGTTGGGACGCATCCTGCGGGAGCTCCTGCACAACGCGGTGAAATACACCCCCGGCCAGGGATCCATCCGCCTAGAAGTCAGGGTTGAGGCCAACCGAACTCGCATCCAAGTCAGGAATAGCCAAGAGATCCCGGCTGAGGAACTCACCCGCATTTTCGAGCGCTTTTACCGGATCCCCAGCCATGATCCTTGGAAAGAAGGGGGCACCGGTCTGGGCTTGGCTTTGGTGAAACAAATGGTGGATCAACTGAGGGGATCCATCGAGGTCAGCAGCGCCGCCGGCTGGACAACTTTCACGCTCCACCTGCCCCCTCTGCCCCAGTTTTAAAGGTTGAGCGGATCCCTGGGGACTCCTGCTTTGCGCTTGCGCTTTTCCAGGTTGGTTTCAAAGTAGCGATGGTTACGCAGATCTGGCAAGATTCCTGCCTCAGAAACTTAGCCCTTAAAGCGGCGCAGCGCCGATTTGATCCCTACCTTAGGGGTTCTCTCCCCCGGTACCTCTGCACAGCCCGTCTTATTGTAAGTTCTGTAGCAACAGATACGGAAATAGTTCCCAACACAGATGCTCATCTCGGCCAGAAGAGATAGAGGCTGAGTATTCTGAGGGTTGCTGTCGTATCCGGGATCTGGATTGGCCGCCAACCCAACCTTCTCAATCTGGTCACGCTGCCGAAGACGCGAGGCAGAGAGGATTTGTTGCAAGTAAGTTTCAATTCACAACTTTTTCTTAATAAGTGATTTCGGTTCTTGAGGATCTGGCTTACTTTGTTACCTGTAGAGTGTTCCTTGCCAAAAACCTATGAGCATTGTTGCCCAAGTCATCGCGCAGTCGGACGCGGCTGATCGCTTCCTCAGCAGTGCCGAGATCGCCAAGCTAGAGGATTTCTTCAGCAAGGGTCAAGTTCGCATCCGAGCCGCCCAAAAGTTAGCAGAGAACGAGCAAAAAATTGTCCAGGAAGGCAGCAAACGGTTTTGGGCCAAATGCCCCAACACCCCCAGCAATAAGGGCAACCCTCAAAAAACTGCCCTCTGTCAACGAGATCAAGGCTGGTATATCCGCTTGGTTAGCTATTGCATCTTGGCAGGCAACGATAAGCCGCTGGAAGATATCGGCTTGAACGGCATGCGAGAAATGTACATCTCTTTGGGCGTGCCGCTACCCAACCTGCGGGTGGCGATGAGCTGCCTAAAAGAGGTAGCTGCCGGCATTCTTTCTTCAGAGGAGATGGCTCTAGCTGCCCCCTACTTTGATCGACTGATTCGCGCTTTTTGAATCGATGAATGGATAGACAAATCGCTGCCCTCTCGCTCAGTTTTAGAGTTGAGGCGCGCTACTCCTGCCTCTGTGAGCTTGAGGTTTCGGCTGGCTTTGCGAGCTTGACCTGCAAGCTGTGAAGTTGTCTTAAGTTGCAATCCATAAGAGTTCTCACAGGCAATGCCTGAGCAAGCGGTGCAAGGACTCCGTCCCGCTAACGCGAACAGCATTTGCCCAATTGCCTCAAGAAATCAGTCCCTACTAGTGCTTAGAGGAGAAAAATCCATGAAAGATACCATCACTTCCCTGATTAACCCCGCCGATGAGAAAGGCTCTTACTTAGATGCCGCAGCTCTGGAACAATTAAATCGCTATTTCCAGAGTGGCAACATGCGCGTCAAGGCGGCCAAAACCATCAGCTCCAGCGCCAGCAGCATTATCAGCAAAACGGTTGCCAAGAGCTTGCTCTACGGGGATATTACCCTACCGGGGGGCAATATGTACCCTACTCGGCGCTACGCGGCTTGCTTGCGGGACCTGACCTATTTTCTACGCTATGCCACCTACGCCATGTTGGCTGCCGATCCCTCAATTTTGGATGAGCGCGTGTTGCAGGGTTTAAAAGAAACTTACATCACCCTCGGCGTTCCCATCGATCGCGTCATTCAGGCCCTCAATGCCATGAAAGAGGTCCTGACCGAAAGTCTCGACACAGAGGCAAGTCAAGAAATGGCCGTTTATCTTGACCATATCATTGCCGGTCTGAGCTAAACGTGCCTGTATTTTTGAGGGCTCACTGAGGAGCTATCTATGAATGCCAAAAAGATGCACCCATCGGGCTACCCCTGGTGGTCAGGTAACGCTCGATTGATGAACCTCTCTAATACTTTTATCGTGGCGCATGTGGCCCATGCGGCCTTGATCATGGCTTGGGCGGGGGGCTTTACCTTGTTTGAGCTGGCCAAGTTCTCGCCAGAGCGGCCCATGTACGAGCAAGGGCTGATTTTGCTGCCCCACTTGGCCACATTGGGGTGGGGGGTTGGCCCCGGTGGCCAGATCGTCAATACCTTTCCCTATGTGGCCATTGCCTCAATTCACCTGGTGGCTGCCGGCGTGTTGGCTGGAGGAGCCTACTTCCACCAAACCCAACTTCCCCCCAGCTTAGATATGGAATTCGGCAGGGCTGCCAAGTTTCACTTCACTTGGGATGATGCCAAAACGTTGGGAGTGATTCTGGGGCACCACCTACTGATTTTGGGCCTGGGATCCCTATTGTTGGTGGCCAAGGCGATGGTGTTCGGGGGGCTGTATGACGCCAACACCGGTCAGGTACGCCTGGTTACGGCTCCAACTTTGGACTTTGCCACCCTTTGGAACTACCGCACCCACCTGTTTGATGTCAATAATTTGGAAGACTTGGTGGGGGGCCATATCTATGTGGGAGCTCTTCTCTTGTTGGGAGGGGTGTGGCATATCCTGGTTCCGCCGTTTGAGTGGGTTAAAGCTCGCTTTCTCTTCTCAGCAGATGGGATCCTCTCCTACTCTCTATTCGGCATCGCCCTAGCCGGTTTTGCGGCTTCTTACTACTGTGGGTTTAACTCGCTGGCCTACCCGGTGGAGTTTTACGGCCCCACCCTGGAGCTGAAATCCGCCTTTACTCCTTACTACTTCGATCCAAATCAAACGGGAGCGTGGAACTACTCCTCAAGGGTTTGGCTGGCGAATGCTCACTTCTACTTAGCCTTCTTTTTTCTACAAGGATCCCTGTGGCATTTTCAGCGAGCGATGGGATTTGATGTCGGCAAGATGCTGCAGCTTTGGCAGCAGAGTCGGCAGGAAATGACCTCTCAGTCGGTGTATCAGGTTCAATTTCAGTGCCGACCTCAGCCTGACTTTGCAACTTTTTACGAGCCGCCCTTTGCAGGTCCAGAGCCTCTATCTGTATCTCCCGAGGATATCTACTGGTATCAGCCGCCAAAGGCTCCCAGCTCCAGATCTCTATCGTTGATAAACGGCGTTCGGCAAACTCTCTATGAAGTGAACTACACCCTTAGGAGGTGGATCTTCTACGAGCCCGCAAGAGAGAAGATAGCTTTCAATCGTTCTGACTTAAAGGCAGATTATGGTTCGCGCAAGTCAAGGGCTGATTTCTCGAAGTTTGCTCGATCTCTGCCCAAAGTCTTCTACGAGCCGAGCAGAGTTCAGGCTTAACCTACCTGGGATTTGAGGGGGTTTGGCCCTCAGGAGAGGTGATTACCCTGCCTGGGGGCTTTTTGCTTTGCTAGGGCTCCGCAGTGTGGGCTAAGGAAGGGAGTACCGATCTAGACTTGGCCTTGGTGAAACAAATGGTGGATCAACTGAGGGGATCCCTCGAAGTCAGCAGCTCTGCCGGTTGGACGACTTTTACGCTACATCTACCCGAATTGCCGCAATTTTAATTCCACTTCTTCCCCTCGCTTTGGGATACATTACTGGCAGGGATCCGGGGGGCTTTGCCTAAACCTATGACAACTCGCCTAGATTTGGCTCTCACTCTTGAAGACTTCCTCAAGTTGCCTCACATAGAAGATTCTCCGGCATGGGAGTACGTGGATGGAGTTGCCATTCAAAAACCGCTGCCCAAAGTCCGCCATTCCATTTTGCAAAAACGCCTCGTGGCTGAGGTTGACGGCAGCACCACCGACTATACTGCCCTACCCGAATTGCGATGCACTTTTGCCGGTCGTTCCATTGTTCCCGATATTGCCGTAATTGCGTGGGATCGAACTCGCCTCAGTGAAACAGGCGAGCCAGAGGATGACTTCACCGCAGCACCCGACTGAATTATCGAAATTCTTTCGCCGGGTCGAAGGGTAAGCCGTGTAACCGATAATATCCTGCATTGCCTAAAGCACGGCAGCAAATTAGGGTGGATGGTGGATTTAGACGATTACTCTGTTTTGATATTTGCCCCTCAACAAGAGCCGGAAATTTGCCGAGCAGATCGTCAGCTCAAGGTGATCGACGGGATCCAGTTAGCATTGACTCCACAACAAATCTTTGTTCTCCAATACACTACCCCCGCCGCATGGCCGTAACCCCCGTGGGATCCAGCACCTTGCCCCGTTCCACCTCGGCATAGACCAGGTAGCGATCCCCGCAGTCCATCCAAGTTTTCACACGGCACTCCAGGTAAGCTAAGGCATCCAACAAAATGGGGCAGCCATTTTCGGCAGTGGCCGTGGCCAAGCCGGCAAAGCGATCTTCTCCAGGGCGCTGGGGCCGCTGAAAGTGCCGTTGCAAGTTGCTGCCCTTGCCTTCCCGCAAGATGTTGAGCACAAAGGGGGCCTGGGGATAGGTCAGCAATTCGGCTTCTTGTTCCTTGTTCACCGACAGGGTTAGCCCCGGCGGATTGAAGCTGGCCTGGGCCACCGACCAGGTGAGGAAGCCGCGGCGGGTCTCTCCTTGCAGGGCGGTGACTACACACAGGGATCCCACCACCCGGCTCAGGGCTTGCCCAACCCGATCCGCCTGAGTTTCGCTGCTGGTTTGGCGAGGGGCGCGGGCTCGTTTGGCTTTGCGCAGGGCCTGAGCAAACTGGGATCCCGCCTCTTGACAGGCTTCTAGGATTTCAGGGGTGGGCTTAAACTTGGCGCGGATCGTCTCAAACCCCAGAGAAAAGCCGGCATTGAGCAACTTACTCTCGATGAGATCCACCGCTTCTCCGCTCCAGCCGTAGGAGCCAAAAACCCCGGCCAATCGGGTGGTGGGAACCGAAGAAAGGATGATGCCGAGGGCGGTTTGAATTTGCACCGGGGGATGGCCAGCCAAGGTCGGGGATCCGATAACAAACCCCTGGCAGCGCTCCAGAGCTTGGGCGATCTCTTCCGGGGTGGACCATTCGCAGTTGATCCGCTCCACCTTAACGCCGGCCCGCTCCAACCCTTGGGCTATGGCCATGGCCATCAAACCTGTATTCCCGTAAGCGGAAGTGTATAGGAGAGCTACCCGCTGCTCGCCGGGATCCTCTTCGCACCAAGTGTGGTAGTCCAACCGCAACCGCCGCAGGCTGTGGCGCACCAAGGGGCCGTGGGCAGGGGCATAGATTTGGGCGGGAAATTCTTCCAACTTGGCCAGGGCTGCCTTCACCTGGGGCAATTGGTTGCGGTGCAAACAGTCGAAGTAGTAGCGACGGTCTTCGCTAAGCTGCCGCCAATGTTCGTCAAAAACTTGCTCATCGCACACATGGGCGCCGAACAGCTTATCGGTGTAGAGGATCCCGGTGGCCGGATCGTAGGTACAGAGGGCATCGGGGTGGCGGGGCGTGGGCACGGTGCGAAAGTGCAACTCATGCCCTTCCCCCAGATCCAGGCGATCCCCATCCCGGATGACCCGCAAACGGAAAGACTGGTCGCCATTGTAGAAAATGCCCAGATCGGCGGCTTCTTCTTCGTCGCGACTGCGGGGCAAGGGATCCATCTCTTCAAAGGCAGCCCGTAGCGTAATGGATCCCGGCTTGGAGCAGAGCACCATCGCATAGGGAGCCAGAGGCAATAGGGCCTTGAGAGTGGCAATGCGGTTAAAGTTGACGTGGCTGAGCAAAATAAAGTCCAACCGCTGTAGGTACTGGTGTTGGGCCAGCTCTTCTAAAAAGATGCTGGTGAACGATTCCCCCGGAGGATCGATGAGAAGGGTTTGGCGGGCCTGGATGAGGTAGCTATTGGCAGTGGTGCCCCGTTGCCGAGCGTATTCCAGCTCAAACTTCAGGCGATCCCAGGTGCGGGAGCGGAGAACCAACGTGGACGGGCCGATAAGGGCAACTTGGACATCGCGGGCGGGGATCTTGCTCTCCATAGCAGCCTCCGATGCGGTATCTGTCCTCACCTTGCCACGAAACTGGAGGAATGGGGATCCCTTTTCAGAGTTTGGGAGCCCACGGCCCGGCTTGCCCAAAAGTTAAGTCTGAGGCCCCGTCCTCACAACTGCGCAAGAAGCAAGCGATTGAGGTGGGGAGTGTGTCAAGTTTTTTCAAAGTCGGCCGGGCAAAAAGGAAGAGGCTAAGATCGGCTTGTAGCGTGTTCAGGCTGCCTATGTCTGCCCGATCCAAGTCCAAAGTGGAGGCCCCTACCAAGGGGATGGATCCCCGCCAGTTTACCGAAGCTGAGGTGGCGGCAATTGCAGAGCGGTTGGAGCGCAATGAGTATCCGACCGTCTTTGGCTGCTTGGAAGACTGGCATGCCCTTCGAGCCATCGCCTTTTACGCCCCCGACTTGGTGGCCCCTTATGCACATCTGTTGGAGTGGGAAGTGGATGAAGATTAGGGCTGTCCTTGCAGTTCTTAAAGGGATCCCAGTGCTCAGGGCAACGAGGGGGGAGGATTTCCGTCAGAGCCTTGCCGGCGAATCAGATAGCGCACTTCTTCAAGGAGAACGTTGAACCTCTGATCCGTTTCCGCCTGCCGTTGGTTGATGGCCTGAATGGCGCGTTCGTGCTCTCGTTGTAGAGCGGTGAGGGTAACCAGAGCTTGAGTCACTTCCTCTGCCCACTCGGCAAGGTGAGCTAAGTCAGAGCGGGTCTCGCTGACAACTTGCTGTAGCTCTCGCAGGCTTTGAGCTTGGGCAGCAGCTTGTTCGGCAAATTCGGCGCGGCTTTCTTGGATGGACTGACGCAGCTCCTCGATTTCCCGCAGACGGGCGGCGTTCTCCTCGGCAGACTGGGCGCGGCTTTCTTGGATGG
>NZ_JBSRZW010000029.1:0-44356 GCF_054058015.1 Thermostichus sp. MS-CIW-30 | reverse complement strand
GCTTGGGGCTGTCGTAAACCAGCCTAGAGGCCCGTGGTTGGCTTGCCAACTGCAGGGCTACCGAAAGCCCGCCCTGTACTGCGAAGCAGTCAGGGTCGGGTAGTTTACGTTTTTTCCATCGGTTAAGGCAGGGATCCCTTGCCGGCAGATCGAGTCTTGGCTGGCAGGAGTATTGTGGGTGGAGAAGCGTTTGCAGAAGGATTGTCGATGAGCTACGACGCGGTGGTGATTGGGGCCGGGCACAACGGGCTGGTGAGCGCTTGCTATTTGGCCAAGGCCGGGCAAAAAGTGCTGGTGCTGGAGCGCTATCACACCGTTGGTGGGGCTGCCATTACAGAAGAAATTCACCCGGGCTTTCGCGTGTCGGTGGCTTCCTATTCCTGTAGTTTGCTGCGACCGGAGATCATTCGCGATCTGCGCCTGCCGGACTATGGCTTTGAGGTCTACGCCAAGCAACCTTCCTACTTCATGCCTTTCCCGGATGGGCAGCACCTCTTCCTGTATGCCGATAACCGTGCCAAGAGCAAGGCGGAAATTGCCAAGTTTTCTCGCAAAGATGCGGAAGCCTACGACCGCTGGGAGGAGTTTTGGGATCGGGTGAACGAGGTGGTGGAGCCAACTTTGATGCAGCCGCCGATTTCACTGGGGCAACTGGCGGATCGCTTTGCAGCTGCTGGCTATGAAGACGATTTCCGCCGCATTATGCTCCTCTCGACCACTGATCTCCTGGATGAATTCTTCGAGTCGGAGCAAGTCAAGGCGGCGATGGCTCCCCAATCTTTGATCGGCACCTCTGCCGGGCCGATGACTCCAGGTACGCCCTACATTTGGCTAGTCCATGCGGTAGGTCGGGCCATTGGCTCGCGTGGGGTCTGGGGCTATGTGCGCGGTGGGATGGGATCCATTACCCAAGCGATGGCCAAGGCAGCTCTGGACTTAGGGGTGGAGATCCGCACGTCTGCTTCAGTGGCGGAGATCTTGATGGAGAGTGGGCAGGCCGCTGGGGTTATCCTCGAATCGGGGGAAACCGTGCGGGCGCGGGCGGTTCTCTCCAATGCCCATCCCCAGATCACCTTTTTGCGACTCTGCTCCTCTTTGCCCCCAGACTTGCGTGACCGGCTAGAACGGCACTACCGCACCTCAGGCCCGGTGTACAAGCTCAACTTGGCCCTGGAGGAACTGCCCCGCTACACGGCGGCCCCTGCTGAAGTGCCCCCAGAAGTGGTCAGTTCCGCCACGGTAGACATTGCTCCCTCGGTGGCCTATCTGGAGCGGGCTTGGGATGACTGCAAGTACGGGATCCCTTCCCGGGATCCGTTTATCGAGATCTACAGCCAATCCCCCACCGACCCGACGATGGCTCCCCCAGGCAAGCACATTCTCTCCTGCTTCTGCCAGTTTGTGCCTTACCAACCCAAAGGGCGAGACTGGAACGATGGCCTACGGGAGGAATTTGCCGATCGGGTAATCGACAAAATTGCCCAATTTGCCCCCAACATCAAAAATGCCGTGATTGCGCGGCAGATGTTGTCGCCTGTGGATCTGGAGGCCCGCTTCGGCCTTGTGGGGGGCAGCATTTTTCACGGGGAAATGACGCCGGATCAAAGCTACAACCTGCGGCCCATCTCCGGCCTGGCCGACTATCGATCCCCCATACCCGGCCTTTACCTCTGCGGCTCAGGGGCGCACCCAGGAGGCGGAGTGACCGGGATCCCTGGCCACAACTGCGCACAGGTGGTGCTCAGAGATCTACCCAAGCTCTGACCGACGAAAAGGCCAAGCCAGAGCGGATCCCTGCTCTGGGATCAAACGGGTTGCCTGGGTTACAGCCGCACCTCAGTTCCCTCAAAGAACCCACGGATGATCAAAATGGCCCCTTCTCTAGCTTCAAGGTTGTTAGTAGGGAACTCCTGTTCTATGAACCACTGGCCGGAAATGCGCTCAGCAGAGGTCGTTGAATCGAAGACAAGGTTCAGATTTCCTCTTTGTGTTCCCCCACCAATATCAAGCCGGTTAAACGGCCCTGATAACTGTGCTCCGGCCAAGGTGCGGAAGACGAAATCCCCCGTTGCAGGCACGATGCCCTGCAAAACAACTGGAGTATCCTCGCCTTCTTCCCTTTCAGTTCGTAATGAGAAAAAGTAATCAAAGACTGTTGGGGCACCCGGACGATCAGGAACCGGCAATTCCGGCAATTGCGGTATCGGTGTGGGGAAAGGTCGTGGCGGCGGGCTGACCTGCACAAAGTTGAGGACTGTGCTGACGTTGGCTGGATCAAACTCCGCCTGTACGCGGCCGTTCAACAGGCGCCGGATACGCACCAACTGATTGGGCAAGATGTTGGGCCGAGTCGGATCTGGAGCAAACAGCACTGACTGCGTACCCACCTGGGCGGGACGATAGACAATCTCCGCCTGGTTGGGCCGGAAGTTTAGGCGGGCAAAGAGAGCCAAGGCGTCCTCGGGAGTGCCATCGCCCGCAACGCCCCGCTGCCGCACCACAAAGCTGGCGGAGAAACTACCTGTCTGGAGAATGGCAGATACTCCTTCTGGTGGGTTCACGAAGCTTCCTGCTGGTGGGTCGCCGTTGGGGCCAGGATCTTCATAGAGTACCCCCGTGGTGCGGACAATGAGAGAAGAATCTCCCTCTAGGACAACTTGGTTGCCATTCCTATTCACCAAGATTCGGCGCACGGTGAGAGTCAAGACAGTACCTTCCCTGGCGGCTCTAAAGGTTGTGTTCACTCGAATGCGCTGATCATTGGGGTTTGTCGAAATTGCAACCAGCCCGGCGATATTAAATTGCGTAGATAGCCTGCCGTCATTAGGGCCGAAGGCAATGAGATTCACCAGCGGTGTGGTTCGCCCAATTTGGATGGCCAGGGTGCTGGAGCGAAGGGTGGAGTCAATCGTCAAGTCACTGGCTGGGATCTCGTTCACAGGCAAGATGCGGGCTTCAACATTGGCGATGCGAGCTTCACCGCTGCCTTGGAGGGGGTTGGTGCGCACAGGGATCCTGTTGTCAAACCTCGGATTGACATAGTCCAAGCGGAGGCTGGTGGTCTCCAGCACTGAGCCGGGGGTAAAGCGATACTCCTGGGCCGAGACAAAGGCAGCCGGATCCACCTGGACAGGCCCAGGCAAGGTCGGAGACTCATTAACCTCGCCGCAGCCGCCTAGCAGCAAGACTCCACACAAAACCGCTAATGAGCGACCTTTGAAGTTCATAAGGCACTTCCTCACACACCTTGAATCTGGGCAAATCCACACACAAAATGGGGAGAAGGCACCCAACCCCTAACACTACAGGTAAGCTGGCCGCCCCTGCTCGAGGCTATGATACCCCATATCTAGGGGATGGGCCATTTCCAGAACAATTTCTTGCATTTGCTCTGCCGCTCGCTTGACAACGCTCTAGGATGCAGTAGAACTAACAGCAGGCATCCCCCTTGAAATTGTGCAGATGCATAAGACTTGAGCAAGCTCGGTGGATCCCCGCTGGACGCTGCCTAAGACATTTGATGTGGTGTGAGTGAGTGGAGATTTTTCGATGAGACGACGTTTTGGCTCAGCCCTTGGCCGTGGCGGCCTCTCTCTTTGGGCAACCTGTGCTTCGGTTGCGCTAATTACCGGCTGCAGTAGCGAGACCACCAGCGGGGTGCCGCCTCTACTGGCTTCTAGCGGTGCCACGCCTCCTCCTGTGGCCGTTGCCCCCACGATTGCCCCCAATCTCACGCCTATCACCTTCCGCCCTGGTCCGGATTTCGCCCCCATCACCCCGCCGCCCATCCAGCCCGACCTACCGGATCCGCCTAGCTTGCGGCCAGCTCCAGCTGGGGAGTTTAATCTTTTGCTGCTTTCTGGCATTCCGCCAGTGGGATCCGCCTTTGTAACTATCACCTTGCGCGGCTTACTTGCTCCAGGAGTGATCAGGAGCGTAGAGGTTCAGTTTTTTAACATCAGTCGCGGCACGGATATTACCGGTATCTTTTTGCCGACGGCAATCGAGCAGTTTAGAAATACGCTGATAGGCAGAGGCAACAGCTACGACGACCGAATCAACGGGATCACCCTCACCAACGGCTTCACCTTTCCGGCTAGCCTGGCTGCTTACAATGCCAATGTTGCTGCGGGGGAAAGAGTTTTGGTGATCGTGGTCATCCGAGATTCATTTGGTCAGGCTCTGAGGCTGGAAGCGCGCGCCGAAGCCAACTAAGCTGGAGCTGAGTAAGGCTGTTTGGGTTTGTGCCACGAGAGAGTTGAATGGCAGGAGGATGAGGGAATGAAAACGGGAAAAGTAGCTGGGGTTTTGGCTTGCCTGTGTTTGGGCTTGTTAACAGCTTGTCAACAAACTAAAGAGGGGAATCCAATCAGCTCGCTGCCAGGGCCAATCATCCCTGTGCAAAACCCAAATACGGAACCCGGAGGAACGGGGGTAGGGCTGCCATCCACTCCTCCGATTGGATCTGTTCCCCCAGGTCAACCCAGCCCTCTTGTGCCCCCTCCTGTGTCGGCGCCGACGATCCCGCCCCTGCCCAGCCCGAACCCCTCTCCCAGCATCGTTGGCCTGCCTCCAGGCCCCCTGGCGACGTTTACCAAGAGCTTCAGTCCTTCCACAACCTCACCAAACGCTCCCGTAACCCTAAGCTTCACAATCACCAACAACTCTGGCATCCAACTGACTGGCCTCAACTTTGCAGACAACCTGCCTACAGGGTTGTTTGTTGCCAATCCGCCCAACTCCACCAATGCCTGTGGTGGATCATTTGCTCCGACTTCAGGCGCGGCCCTAATCACTCTAAGCGGTGGAACACTGGCTGCCAATGCAACTTGTACAGTTACTGTTCAGGTTGTTGCTGCAGGCACAGGTACCTATACTAACCCTGCCGTAACTCTGACCAGTAACCAGGCTCCTGCTGTTCAAAGCACACCTGTTAATCTGTCAGTGATCTCGGTTCCTGCTCCAACGTTCAATAAGCAGTTTGTTCCTAACTCGACTCAAAACGGCAACGTCGTGGCTGTTGTCTTCACAATTACGAACACTGCAACTGTTCCCATAACCGGCCTCAGTTTCATCGACACTTTGCCCACAGGGTTACAAATTACGAGTCCAGCAGTTACCTCAAACACCTGCAGTGGTATGCTTACCCCTGGGACCACGATTTCTCTCATGAACGGAAGCCTAGCAGCAGGCACCTCCTGCGTAGTTTCTGTATTGGTCGAACAAACGATGCCCATGTCTGCGATCTACACCAATCCACCTGTTACTCTCTTGAGCAATGGCGCGCCGCCAGCGACTTCTAGTGCAGCTACTGTAACTTTCTTTTAATTAGAGTTCTTACCCTTGACCCAAGTAAAAGTGAGGCAGATGGGTCAAGCTGTGAGCATTCCTATGCTGCTCAGCAGAGCTTGGGGGGAGAGGCCAACCCTGTAGGCTGCCGCAGTTTGGCAGCCTCTCAGTCTCTGCACTCAAGAGTCAAAGGGATCCAGCTTTGCGCAAAAGATTATCTGGGATATTAAGCTGTTGTGCTGTTCAAGCCGGCTGCCCAATCCAGCAGGCGATTCACTTCTTCCGGGGTTTTGGCTTCCGAGTACAGCCGCAGCAGAGGCTCGGTGCCGCTGCCGCGAATCATCACCCAACTGCCGTTGGCGAGGGTGAATTTGTGGCCATCTTTGTCGAAATGTTTGATCACCTGCTGCCCCAAAATCTCAAGCGGGGGATCCTTTTGCAGCCGCTGGAAGAGCTGGGTTTGTTGATTTTGATCGGCGAGGTGGAGATCGCGGCGCAGGTAAACAGAGGTGAACCCTTCCCGTTCCTGCAAAGCTCGGTAAAGGGCGCTGAGATCTTGGCCGGTTTCCGTAACCGCTTCGATGAGATACAGGGCCGAAAGCAGGGCATCCCGCTCGGGAATGTGGCCCAGGTAGCCGATGCCGCCCGATTCTTCTCCGCCCAACAGCACCTGGGTGCTCATCATGCGCTCGGCGATGTACTTAAAGCCCACCGGCATTTCCGTAACCGGCAGGCCGTAGTGCTCCGCAACTTTAACAAACAGTTCGGAGCCGCTGATGGTTTTGACAATCTCGCCCCGCAAGCCGCGTCGCCCGGCCAGGTGGTCGATCAAGATGGGGATCAGGATCTGGGGGCTGAGGAAATGGCCCTGCCCATCCAGGGCGGCAATGCGGTCGGCATCTCCATCAAAGACCAGGCCCATTTTCAAGGGGGCCGGATCCGCTGCGATGATCTGAGCGGAAGCCTGCAGGTTTTGCGGCAAAGGCTCAGGGGGAAATCCCCCAAATAAGGGATCCCGGTGGGCCTGCAATTCAATCACCTTCTCCCCCAGTAGGCGCTTGAGGCCACCGGCGCCAGAGCCAAACATGACATCCACCCAGATCTTGGCCGGGGATCCCTTGAGCTTTTCCAGATCCACAAAGCGGCTGAGCTGAGCCAGGTAGCCGGGCCAGGGATCCCAGGTGTGGATGGGGGCCTTGTGGGATCCAAGAGGTTGCAGGTGGCGCATATCCTGCTCGATGGCGGCGGTAACTTCCGGCGGCACGGAGCCACCAAATCCTCCCTTGACCTTGAGGCCGGAATAGTGGGGGGGGTTGTGGCTGGCGGTGATCACCAAAGCGCCGTGGCAGCCCCGCTCCTTGGCACCCCAGCTAAAGGCCGGCGTTGGGGCCACACAGGTGGAGAGATAGACCGGGATCCCCAATCGGGCCACCACTTCGGCAGCGTGGGCGGCAAAGCGCTCCGAGAGAAAGCGGTTGTCGTAGCCAATCAGGATCCCTTCGCCGGGATAGGTGCGGGCCAACACTTGGGCGCCGGCCTGGGCGGCAAGGGCCAAGTTTTGGAAAGTAAAGGCATCGGCAATCACGGCTCGCCAGCCGTCGGTGCCAAAGCGGATGGGGGGGGTGGGCATGGCTTGATGTATCGGATCCCGTCGCATCAACTCATAGCATGATGCCAAGGTCAATGGTTTCAAGGAGGACGAAAAAGCGGTTGATCTGCGGTTTCTCAGCCCACTCTCAGGCAAAATGGGCTGCATTCTCAGCTGGAGCGGGGGTAATAAGAGAGGAGTTTCTCTTGCAGGGTTCATCAATCCAGCTCCCAGCCTGACGGCCCAAGGTATCTGCGAGGGAGTTCCTCCGCGTATTTACGTGGGTACAGTTCTGCAAGTTGTGGTGCCAAGATGTTCAGCCTACTCCTTCTGCTGACCTTGATTGGGGTGATCTTCTTCACCCGGCGGCTACAGCAACTCCTGCACAACATTCCGCAGCGCTACTGGCTCTCTCTGGGTGGAGGGATTTCTCTGGCCTATGTGTTCACGGCTTTTTTGGCGGAAGTGACGGAGCTGCAACAACACTTGATGCCCCTAGAAGTGCCTGTGTTGGGCTATTTGATTGAACACATTCATCTGCTCATGTTGCTGGGCATTGTTACGGTATATGGGTTGGAGGGGCTGGCCCAATCTTCCAAGCAAGAGGCATTGCTGCATCCAAGGATATTTTCCGTTCACATTGGTTTCTTTACGCTCTACAGCGTAATTCTGGGTTATTTGCTAAGACACACGGTGCAAGAATGGCTCAGTTGCCTGTTGCTGACCATCGCTTTGGCTATCCACCTCAGCATCGTCTGTAAAGATCTATTTGAGCATCATCCCCACTTATTTCAGCACCAAGGGCGTTGGCTGTTGATCGGATCCCTTTTTGTCGGTTGGCTGATGGGGCAAAGGGCCATTTTGCCGGAGATAGCCTTAGCCGCCAGCATTGCCTTTGTAGCGGGGGTTTTAATCTTTCAAGTGCTGAAGCACGAGCTACCCGAAACCGAAGGGCACTTTGGGGCATTTTTGGCGGGTGTTGTCGGTTTTGGTAGCTTGCTGGTGGCCATTTCGGCCATTCGGGCCTGGGAGTGAGTTCTACGGGTAAACCCAGCGTATCAGTAGCAATCACTGGGATCCCTCTCTGAAATTCTGCGGATTTTGAGTGGAGATTACCTTTTCTGAATCTTCGCTTAACAAAAAGTTAACTCTAGCCTGCTATTTTCTATCTGTTCCTTGAAGAAACACTGAGCCCTCATTGAGGAGTCAATAGACACTATGATGAAAACTTTCTTGGCAGGCCGTCGCTCTTTGCTCGTGGGGCTAGTTGCCACCGTGGCCGGTGCTTCTGTAGCCCTGTCTGGACTGGTGCATGCCCAGGCCAAAGATTGCCCCCGTCCGCCGGAGATGGATGTGCGCTTCTGCGACCGCGATGGCGATTTGATTGCCGATGTGCCGGAAGATCCGAACGAGTGGATCAATCCGGATACCCTGATCTTTGCCTACACCCCCGTTGAGGATCCCTCAGTTTACAAGAACGTTTGGGCTGAGTTTCTCGATCACTTGGCAGAGGTAACCGGCAAGAAGGTGGAATACTTCCCAGTGCAGTCCAATGCTGCTCAGTTGGAAGCGATGCGGGCGGGCCGTTTGCATGTGACCGGCTTTAACACCGGCTCTGTCCCTTTGGCGGTGAATGCGGTGGGCTTCCGTCCTTTTGCTATGATGGCCAGCTTGGATGGCAGCTTCGGCTACGAAATGGAGATCATCGTTCCTGCCGATAGCGATATCCAATCCATCGAAGATCTGCGCGGTCGGCAATTGGCTTTCACTAGCGAAACCTCCAACTCTGGCTTTAAGGCTCCTTCGGCGCTGCTGAAAGGGGAATTTGGCATGGAGCCCGGGGTTGACTACCAAACTGTCTTCTCAGGCAACCACGAGAACTCTATCTTGGGTGTGTTTAACGGTGACTACGAGGCGGCGGCTATTGCCAACTCCGTGATGACCCGCATGGCCAAGCGGGGCACGATTGATCCCAGCAAAATTCGCACCATCTACAAATCTCAAACTTTCCCCACCACAGCCTATGGAGTTGTCTACAACCTCCACCCAGAAGTGGCGGAAAAAGTGAAAGAGGCTTTCTTCACCTTTAAGTGGGAAGGCACCAAGCTAGCGGAAGAGTTTGGCAAGAGTGGTGGGGAGCAGTTCATTACCATCACTTACAAAGAGTATTGGGAAGTGATCCGCACTATTGATAAAGCCAGCGGCGTGGAGTACAAGCTCTAAATCCTCTCCAGCAGATCTTTCACTTATGGGATCCCTTCTCGATCGGGGATCCCTTTTTGTTGTCCTGCAACAGTCAGGATCGAGCCGGACAGTATCATCGTTGCAGACCTATCCTGCAGATCCCAGCATCCTGATCCCCCATGGCCCTGTTCACCCTCAACTCCGTTCGCAAAGATTTTGGCATCAAGGAACTCCTGAGGAATGCCAGTTTCAGCCTAGAAGAAGGCGATAAAGTCGGCATCATCGGCACCAACGGTTCCGGAAAATCCACACTGCTCAAGATGATCGCTGGCCTAGAACCCATCGATGGGGGCGACCTCTGGGTCAGTTCTGGGGCGAGGATAATCTACCTACCCCAACAGCCAGAGATGGATCCCGAGCATACGGTGCTGGAGCAGGTGTTTGCGGCTGCCGGAGAAAAAATGCGCTTGATCCGAGCCTACGAGGAGCTTTCCCATCGCTTGGCCCATCAAGGTGGGGATCCCAGTCTGTTATCCCAGTTGGCCAGTATTAGCGAGCGTATCGAGGTGGAATCCGCTTGGGATCTGGAAACCCAGGCCAAAACCATTCTCAGCCGTTTGGGCATTGCAGACTTTCAGGCCCGCGTTGGCGATTTGTCGGGGGGATACCGTAAGCGGATTGCCATTGCGTCAGCCCTCTTGGCAGAGCCAGATGCTCTACTGATGGATGAGCCCACCAACCACTTGGATGCCGAATCGGTGGAATGGTTGCAAGATTATTTGAATCGTTTTGCTGGGGCAGTGCTGCTGATCACCCACGACCGCTATTTTTTGGATCGGGTTACCCAGCGCATTCTGGAAATTGATCGCGGCGATCTGTATGCCTACAGCGGCAACTACTCTTACTACCTGGAGAAAAAAGCGGCTGCTGAAGCGGTCGAAAAGGGATCCCAACGCAAGTATGCCAATCTCTTACGGCGGGAATTGGAATGGCTCAAACGAGGCGCCAAAGCCCGCAGCACCAAGCAAAAAGCCCGCAAACAGCGCATCGAAGACCTACAAAATCAAGAATTCAAGCAAGCTCTGGGACAAGTGGATATTGCGACCGCCGGGCGTCGCATCGGCAAAAAGGTGATCGAGCTAGAAGGGATCCACAAATCCTACGGCGACCAACTCCTCATTCAAGACTTTACCTATACCTTTGCCCCCGATGATCGGGTGGGCATTATTGGCCCCAATGAGGCGGGAAAATCGACTTTGATGAATATCATCATCGGCAAATTGGCTCCAGATGCGGGCCGAGTGGAGATTGGCCCCACCATCCACATTGGCTACTTCGACCAACACTCTGACGATCTCAGCCTCAACCCCGACCAACGGGTGATCGAGTACCTCAAAGAAGTGGCAGAGCTGGTGAAAACTGCCGATGGGGAGACGATCACCGCATCGCAAATGTTGGAGCGCTTTCTCTTTCCCCCCAATCAACAATATGCCCCACTCCACTTCCGGTGGTGAGCGCCGCCGCTTGTTTTTGTTGAGGGTGTTGATGCAAGCGCCGAATGTGTTGATTTTGGATGAGCCCACCAATGATCTGGATGTGCAAACCTTGGCAGTATTGGAAGACTATCTGGAAGAATTCAATGGTTGTGTGATCGTGGTGTCTCATGACCGCTATTTTTTGGATCGCACCGTGAATCGCATCTTCGCCTTTGAGGGATCCGGCCAAATCCGGCAATATCCTGGCAACTATTCTGTTTATCTGGAGCATAAGCAGCGCCAAGAGAGTGAGATCAAATCCGCCCGCCCTGAGTCTGTCCCTCTCATTCCCCAGCCTGAAAAAGAGCTTGATAGGATCCCACAAAGCAGAAAACTCTCCTTCAAAGAAAAACGGGAATATGAGCAGCTTAAAAGCCAAATTCCGCAGATGGAGGCAGAAAAAGCTGAAATTGAGCAGATCCTTTATCACAACCCTCCCAGCGGCTACAGCGAAGTGCAAAAGTTAGCCCAGAAACTGGCAGACTTAACCGCCGCCATCGACTCCGGGACCGCCCGTTGGCTAGAATTGGCCGAGCGCCACCTCAACTAGCGTCGAGCCTGCTTCCAGCATCTCTTCTGTCGAATTTGCAACAGCATCTGGGCAACAATCGTCAAAACCGGCAGCTCGATCAGGGGGCCGATCACCAAAGCCAGAAGGATCAACGGACGCTGCGGAAAAGCAGAAGCAGCAATGGCCAAAGCAAGCGGAGAATTGCGAGCCAAGGTTGTACAGGTCAAACAGACCCACTCCTCATAAGCCAAACCCAGCCAGCGGCTGACCTGGTAAGCCAAGAGGAAGTTGACGGCGAAAAAAACCAGAATGGGAGGCAGAAGCTTGAAAAGTAGGGCTGGATTCTCAGCGAGAATGCTTCCTTCAGTGGCAAAAATAAAAACTATCGCTAGATTCAAAGCCACAATCTGCATGATGCTAATCCGGTCTTGATAGCTTTCAAGGGATCCCCTCTCTCCACGTTCCGTTTTGATTTGCCGAATGGAGTATTGTGTGAGTGCTGCTGCCAGCAAAGGCAAGAAAAGGATCCAAAACAAGCCTGACAATAAAATTTCAACATTTAATTCGACTAAATCTCCTGCCAAAAGCAAAAGATAAACTGGCAAAAGCAAAACTTGCAGAACCAAATTAACAGGCAACAGGGCCGTTGCTAAAACCACATTTCCACCCGCTATCCCTGTAAAAACCAAATACCAATCCGTACAAGGAGTTACCATCAACATGAGCAGGCCAACCCACAAATCTGGCAGATCCGATAAAAAAACAGCCCCCAATCCCCAGGCAAAAATCGGAGTCCACAGAAAGTTGATCGACAAACTGGCCAACGCCACTGCCAATACAGCTTTAGAAGCGCGATTAACCTGCTCAAGTTTCTGAAAAAAAACCTTTCCCCCAGATGCGAGTGGAATGCCCAGGAAAGTGAGATAAAGCAGCAAAGCCAACAGAGGTTGTACCCAGCCTCTTAAGATTTGGACAGAGTTTGGCCATCCTGTGAGGGCCAGACCCACGCCGATCGATACCACAACGAGCAAAGGTTGAGCTCTTTCAGAGAAACGCATGGATACAACTCGATGGATAGTGAGCAGCATTTCCAGTCTCTCAGCCCCTGTCAGTGTGGGATCCCACCTCGCAAGAACCAGAGAAGCGGCTAGAGTAACCTGGAAAGCGTTCCGCTCCTGTGTGCCATGACTCAGCAACTGACTCTCGACGGACTGGGATCCGAATCGAACGGGGGGCCGCGTCAAGGGCGGGTGATTGCCACCGATTTGCAGGGGGAGATGCAGCGCTCCTACCTGGAATACGCCATGAGCGTGATTGTCGGGCGGGCCTTGCCAGATGTCCGGGATGGCTTAAAGCCGGTGCACCGCCGCATTCTCTATGCCATGCACGAGTTGGGCCTGACGCCGGATCGCCCCTACCGCAAATGCGCACGGGTGGTGGGGGATGTGCTGGGGAAATATCACCCCCACGGGGATCAGGCAGTTTATGACGCGCTGGTGCGCATGGCACAAGACTTTTCCAGCCGCTATCCCCTGGTGGCGGGACACGGCAACTTCGGCTCTGTGGATGATGACCCGCCGGCGGCTATGCGCTACACGGAGTGCCGGCTGGCGGAGCTGAGCCACACAGCGCTTCTGGAGCAGGTGTCGGAAGAGATCGTCGATTTCATGCCCAATTTCGACGGATCCCAGGCGGAGCCCACCGTTCTTCCGGCCCGCTTGCCCATTTTGCTGCTCAACGGCTCTGCCGGCATTGCTGTGGGCATGGCCACCAATATCCCACCCCACAACCTGGGGGAAGTGGTGGATGGCCTGTTGGCTTTGATCGACCATCCCGACCTCAGCCCTGAGGAACTGTTGCGCTGGATCCCAGGGCCGGATTTTCCCACCGGCGGCCAAATCTTAGACACCCAAGGGATCCGCGAAGCCTACCTCACCGGGCGCGGTTCCATCACCCTGCGGGGGGTAGCCCGATTTGAGGAGATCCAGCCGGGCAAAGGACGCCACCGGCGGCCTGCTCTGGTGATCACTGAATTTCCCTACCAGGTGAACAAAGCCGCCTGGATCGAAAAAGTGGCCGAGCTGGCCAACCAAGACCGCATCAGCGGCATCGCCGATCTGCGCGATGAGTCGGATCGCAGCGGCATTCGCGTGGTGGTGGAGCTGAAGCGAGAGGCCAACCCACAGGCGGTTTTGCAGCAGTTGTATAAGCTCACCCCTTTGCAAAGCAACTTTGGAGCCATCCTGCTGGCTTTGGTGAACGGGGAACCGCGGCAGCTGAGCCTCAAAGAGATCCTGCAGCACTTTTTGCAATTTCGCGAGGCCACCCTCAACCGGATGTTCCGTGCCGAGTTGCAGCAGGTGCAGCGCAAGGCGGAAGAGGTGGCAGGAATGTTGCTGGCGTTGGCGGATCTGGAGGGGGTGATCGAGCTGCTGCGGCAAGCGCCCGATGGCACCACGGCCAAAGCCCAATTGCAAACTCGCCTGGGCTGTACCCCCCAGCAGGCAGAGACGATTTTGGCCATGCCTCTGCGTCGCCTGACGGGATTGGAGCGGGAACGGCTGCACCAGGAACATGCCCAGTTGCAGGCCCGCATCGAAGAACTGCAGGGGCTACTCAGCGACCGCCGCAAGCTCTTGAACTACCTGAAAAAAGAGCTGCGCCACTTGAAGAAAATCTTCGGGGATCCCCGGCGCACCCAGATCCTCTCGGCCTCGGAGCTGGAAGCGGAAGTGGCCCAAATCCCCAGCGGCGAAGAGACGGAAGAGACCCACTTCTTGCTGCAATTCACCCGCAAGGGCTATGTGCGCCGCCTGCCTCTGCCTGGCCGTCGCTCCCGCAGCAACCCCGCGCAACGGGAACTGGGGGAAGATGTGCTGGTCGGCCTGGAATGCGTCACGCTGGAGCAGGAAATCTTGGTGCTCACCGCCGGCGGCAAGGCTTTTACCGTGCCCATCGCAGGGATCCCCCTCAGCACTGGGTCCTCACGGGGGGTGCCTCTGGTTACCCTTCTCCCCAACCCCGAGCCGATGGTTGCCACCTTCACGTTGGCTCCGGATCCGGGCAAGGCAAGTTTGGTGGTGCTCAGCCGGCAGGGGCGGATCAAGCGGCTGGCCCTGGCAGAGTTGATGGGCCTTACCCAACGGGGATCCACCGTCCTCAAGCTAAAAGAGGGAGATGAGCTGGGCTGGGCAGCCCTTTGGGATCCCGGCTGCCAAGGCTACAGCGTTGCTCTGGCGACTTCAGGGGGACGGGTGCTGCGGCTGGCTGCCGAAGGGATCCCTTTGATGGGTCGAGCGGCTATGGGATCGCCGGCCCTGCGTTTGGGGCGCGCCGAGCGAATAGTTGGTATGGCGCTGCTGCCCCCGCAAGGGATCCTGGTTCTGGCCAGCCGGTTGGGCCACCTGAAGCGCTTGCCCCTGAGCGAGATCCCCATCTTGGAGCGGAGTCCGGTGGGCGCGCCGGCCTTTCACTTCTCCGACCGAGGGGATGTGCTGGTGGGCTTGGTGGGTCTCCCCCCCGAGCTGGAGAGGCATTCCCATCTGCAACTGGATGTGATCACGGAGTCTGAACAGGTGTACTCCTTCTCTCCTGCCGAGATCCCGCTGCAAAGCCGCTCCGGGGGCGGATCCCTCCTGGTCAAAGGGGAGCGGGTCAGGGAGTTGCGCCTGTTCTGGCCGCAGTGGCTGCCGGAAGGCGATGTGGGATAGCTCTTGGGGGAGCAGAAGATCCCTAGGACGAAGAGCCTTCCCCAGGCGAGGCCGAATCGGTCGGCGGGGAGCCGGGATCCGTCTCCGGCACTTCGGGATGGCGAACGGGCTTGGGTAGGGTGCCACCTGACCTGATAACCAAACAGCGCACGGTTTGGTGCAGCTCCTCCAGCAAAATGCTGATGGCAGAGCGGAAGTCTCGGTGGTCATCTCGCATTTGCTCCAGCATGGCGCGGATGACTTCCTGACAATCCTTCAGGATGTGCTGCTGCTGGGCAACAATCTGCACCAGTTCGCTTTGTTCCTTGAGCAGCTCCCGCAGACAGGAGCGCAGCTCTTCCACATGGCTCTGCCAAAGGGCCTGTCCTTCCCGCAGCTCCATCACGCTGGTGCGCAAATCGGCGGTCGAGTCTCTTAGGGCTTCGCTGTGGCGGCGCTCGGCTTCCAGTTGCTTTTGCTGCTCCTGCTGCTGCTGCCGCAGCTCAGAGTTGGCCTTGAGGTTGGCTTCCGCTGCCCTGAGCAATTGAGCCAATCGAACCTCAGTAACAACCCAACGCTCTTCCGGGGAGAGAGATCGACCTCGGCCAACTCGCCTGCAGAAGTACTTCACAGTCGCTGCACCCTATACACAACTCTCTACTTTAAATCAAAGCACCATAGGACTTCAGCCCAAGCAGAGACCTGTCTATCGGGCTTTGTCCCGGCTGTTTTCTGGGTTTACCCAATGTAGCCATGATAGCGGATGCCGAATCCAGAAGTTCGGAAGACGGAGCTGCCCCTCTCCAGGGATCCCAGTCGTTCTTCTAGGATGGTGGAGAGTTTGGATAAAAGAAACCATGCCTTCACTTGCAAATCAGGTGGTGCTGATTACCGGCGCCTCTGCTGGAATTGGGGAAGCCGTCGCTCTGGAGGCGGCCAAACGCGGGGCTCGCTTGGTGCTGGCGGCCCGCCGGGAAGGGCTGCTGCGAAACGTCAAAGACTTGGTGGAGAGTCGGGGAGCGGAGGCGCTGGTGGTGCCCACCGACATGGCCGATACGGCCCAGGTGGAGGCGCTGGCCCAAAAGGCTCTGGATCACTTTGGCCGGGTGGATATCCTGGTGAACAACGCCGGCTATGGCCAGATGGGGCCGGTGGAAGAGGTGGATGTGGCGGCCATGCGGCGCCAGTTTGAGGTGAATGTATTTGGCTTGCACGCCCTCACCCGTGCCCTCTTGCCCCAAATGCGGGAACGGGGCAGTGGCCGCATCCTCAACCTCAGCTCGGTGGCCGGCCAGCTGTCCATGCCTTTCAGCGGCGTTTACAACGCAACCAAGTTTGCTGTCGAAGCCCTCAGCGACGCCCTGCGGGTGGAAGTGGCCCCCTTCGGCATCAAGGTTATCTTGATCGAGCCGGGGCCGGTAGCCACCGAGTTTGGCCGCGTGGCGGAAGAAACCTTTGCTGCCGTTGTCAACCCCAACGGCCCCTACAAGGCGATCTTGGACAAGACCGCCGAGCTGGCCAGCTCGTTCAGCAAAATGGCCTGGCCGGTGGAAAAAGTGGTGGAGCCGATCTTGAGGGCGATGACCGATCCTCACCCTTCCGACCGCTACACCGCTTTCACGGGGGGTAAGGTGGCGTTGGGGCTGATGCGGCTCATGCCCGCTGCTCTGGCTGACTCCATGTGGCGGCGCGTCTATGGGCTGGATGGTCTGGGATCCCCCGGCTCGGCCTAACTGCAGGCTGGTGGCGGGCATCGGATGGGGCAGGGATCCCTCAGGAGCTCATCCTTGCGGGGGTAGGGTTGTGCCTTCCAGGAGGGACAGGTTAAGTTTGTTAAAGGACTTTTAATAACCGAGCGTTCTCTTCCCTATGAACAAGCCTCTATCTCCCCAGCGCTGGCTGATCGCCCTCCTGCTGGGCTTTTGTCTCTGGCAGGGATCCGGCCTGGTGCTGCAGCCTGCACCCGCCCATGCAGCTTTGGCCTCGGCCCTCACCTACGATCGCTTTTTGCGCTACGTCGAGGAGGGGCGGGTTACGGATGTGCGCCTCACGGACAACAATCTGGTAGCTGAAGTTACGGCTGTGGATCCCCAGACCCAGCATTCCACCCGCTACCGAGTGAACCTGCTGCCCAACACCGTACCGCAACTGGTGGACCGCCTCACCGAGCAGGGGATCGAAGTGGCAGTGGTACCCACCCGCAATGGCAGCGCCTTTTGGGCGCTTCTGGGCAACCTGGTGATCCCGCTGTTGCTGTTGGGAGGGTTGTTCTTTTTCCTGCGGCGTGCCGGTGCTGGAGCGGGCGGCCCTGGGCAGGCAATGAACTTCGGCAAATCGCGGGCCCGCTTTCAGATGGAAGCCAAAACCGGCGTTAAGTTCGACGATGTGGCCGGGATTGAAGAAGCCAAAGAAGAATTGCAAGAGGTGGTTACCTTCTTGAAGAAGCCGGAGCGCTTCACCGCTGTTGGGGCCAAGATCCCCAAAGGCGTGTTGTTGGTGGGGCCGCCGGGGACGGGCAAAACCCTTCTGGCCAAGGCCATTGCCGGCGAGGCAGGAGTGCCTTTCTTTAGCCTGTCCGGCTCTGAGTTTGTGGAAATGTTTGTCGGGGTGGGCGCCTCTCGCGTGCGGGATCTCTTCAAGAAGGCCAAGGAGAATGCGCCTTGCATCGTCTTCATCGACGAGATCGACGCGGTGGGCCGGCAGCGGGGGGCCGGCATCGGCGGTGGCAACGACGAACGCGAGCAAACCCTGAACCAGTTGCTCACGGAGATGGACGGCTTTGAGGGCAACACCGGCATTATCGTGATTGCCGCCACCAACCGCCCTGATGTGTTGGATGCCGCTCTCTTGCGTCCGGGGCGCTTCGACCGCCAGATTACGGTGGATCGGCCTAGCTTTAAGGGGCGCTACGAGATCTTGCGGGTGCATGCCCGCAACAAGAAGCTGGCGGAAGAGGTCAGCCTAGAGGCGATTGCCCGCCGTACCCCTGGCTTTGCCGGCGCGGATCTGGCCAACCTGCTCAATGAAGCGGCCATTTTGGCGGCCCGCCGTCAGCGCATGGCCATCACCAACCAAGACATTGAGGACGCCATTGACCGCATCACCATTGGCCTGACCAAGCCGCCGCTTCTGGACGGCAAGAGCAAGCGCCTGATCGCCTACCACGAGTGTGGCCATGCCCTGTTGATGACACTTTTGCCCCACGCGGATCCCTTGAACAAGGTGACCATCATCCCCCGTTCCGGCGGTGCAGGTGGCTTTGCCCAGCAACTGCCCAACGAGGAGCAGATCGACTCCGGCATGTACAGCCGCGCTTGGCTGCTGGATCGGGTGGTGGTGGGCTTTGGCGGTCGGGCGGCCGAAGAGATCGTCTTCGGCTACTCGGAAGTGACCACCGGAGCCAGCAACGACCTGCAGCAGAACACGAATCTGGTGCGGCAGATGGTGACCCGCTTTGGCATGTCCGAGCTGGGGCCCTTGATGTTGGATCCCCCCAACAACGAGGTATTCTTGGGCGGCGGCTGGATGAACCGCGTCGAGTACTCGGAGGATGTGGCCGCCAAGATCGACCGCCAGGTGCGGCAGATCCTGGAGAGCTGTTACCAGAAAGCCAAGCAGATTTTGCTGGAGCACCGCCCTCTGCTGGATCGATTGGCCGATACCTTGGTGGAACGGGAAACCCTGGATGGCGACGAATTCCGGGCGATTGTCTCGGAGTATGTGCCCATCCCGGAGAAGGTCGGCCTACCCAGTCCATTCCCGGAAGCGGGACGGAGTCCAAAGTTGGTCTAGGGGATCCCATCTCCATTGCCAGATAGACAACTGGGGGGGGTGTTGGGGCTGGATCCCGGCAGCTGCCCCCTTTTCCTCGCGAGTTTTGGGTTGCGTTGGGCTGTCGCATGCTCTCTTCGCTCTCTGCTTTGCCGGTTCACCTCTATCGCTGCCTGAGCTGCGGTCGGGAAGGGTTGACCCAATCACCAGGGCGGGAACAGGGATCCGCGGCGGATCGGGTTTATTGTCCCAGTTGCGGCCAGGTTTACCCCATCACCGCTTCTGGGGCTGTGGATTTTATCGGCAGCTCATCGGACCTGCATCTCACGCCGGCCCAAGCCATTGCCCATCTGCCTGGGTTTGCCTGGGGCTACGATCGCCTCTGGCGGCCCTGGGCCCTGTCGCTGCTGACGGGAGAGAGCTTTGGCAGCGAGCGGGAGAGTCAACTGCTGGCCGAGTTGGTGGGGGAGGGGGATCCCATCTTGGATTTGGGCACTGCCGGGGGGTACTGGAGCCGCTTGCTCCTGGCCAAGGATCCACAACGGACGGTGATCGGCCTGGACAATGCAGCAGGGGTATTGGCGGAAGCCGCTCAACAAGCGCAGCCCCACTGGCAGCACTACAGCCTGATGCGGGCTCGGGCTGAACAGCTTCCCCTCGCCTCTGGAACTTTTGGGGCGGTGATCAGCGGGGCCACCTTGAACGAATTGCCTTTGGATCCCTGTTTGCGGGAAATTGCCCGTGTGTTGAGACCGGGAGGAGCCTTTGTCTCGATGCACAGCCAGCAGGTCCAGGGATGGGGGCAGATGGTGCAGCAATGGCTGGAAGCCACCAGCCTTCATTTTTTCTCAGAAACCCAGCTGCGCGAGCACCTTCAACAGGTGGGGCTGCAGTTGGAGCGTTATCTCAGCTTGGGTTGGGTGGCCTTTGTGCGGGCAGTGCGCCTCTGATCTGGGCTGGGTTGAGGTGGCCATTCATTGAGTCCAGAGCGGAGCCATCACCCAAATCCAAGTCGCGTCGATCCCCAGCCCTCCTCTTCCACCGGGAGAGGGCCTGGGAGTGAGGGCGAGAGCGCAGGCTAGGGGATCCACTCCAGCCCAACGCCAAAGCTAAACTCCCGATCCAGGGTCGAGTTGCGCAGGCTATAGCGAGCAGAAAGACGAAAGGAAGGGCTAATGGCATAGGCAGCGGTGATCTCCGCCAGGGTGGCCTGTCCTTCTTCCGGCTCCTGGGGGGCAACCCAACTGTAGCTACCGGTCAAATCTGCAGCTCCGGGAGCCAAGGCCAAAACGGCAAAAGCCCCATAGCTAACTCCACTGAGGCTGCGGTTCTTTTGTTCCAAAGCCCGATACCCCAGTTGTGGCGCCAGATTAAAACGGGATCCCAGGGGGGCCAGAAAGTAACGCATTTCCGACCCGTACTGGCGCACTTCGGGATGTTCGGAAGATTGGCGATAGTCACCACTGAGGGTGAGGCGATCTCCCAGGCGCAAATCCTGCAGGCTGATTCGCCAGTGCGAAGAGGACTCAAAGCCGGCCTGCAAGCGGGTGGGCAAGACGGGCGTGTTGCGGATTTCTTCCAGGAGATTGGGCGGGTTTTGCAGCCAGCGGCGCAACACGGGGCTGTCTTCTAAAATTCGGTCATCCAAGCCCAAATCCAAAGCGGCTGAGAGGGTGGCCGGCACCGGATCTGGAATAGGGGCTTGCTGGGAATTGGCCCAAACTGGCCGCTCAGGCACCAGTCCAGCCCAGAGGAGCAGCATACCCAGGCGAAGCCCTTTGCCAGACTGTCTCACCACCTGCAACCACATTCATTGCGTCCCTACTGTAGCCGCTTTCCAAGGGATTCTCCACGCAGACGGGCAAGGCTGGAGGTGCTCCACAGCGCGGCAACAACACCTCAAAGACGGCCCAGCGACAACAGAAAGCCTAGCTGCTCCGGCTGTTGGCAACCACCCGCAAGCGCTCGACCAATTTTTGCAGTTGCCGTTCAAATTGCAGACTTTGCCGCTGTAGCTGACTGACCTTTTCACAGCTATAGAGGACGGTGGTGTGATCTTTTCCCCCAAAGTAGTCGCCAATTTTGGGCAGGCTGAGGTTGGTGTAGTGGCGCATCAAGAACATGGCAATTTGCCGTGCTTGGCTGATGTCGCGCTTGCGGGAGGATCCCAGTAAACTGTCTCGGTCGATGCCGAATTCTTCACAGACCACATCGGTAATCATGTCGGCGGTGATCTCTTTCGGCTCGCTGGGGGGATTGAGGATGGGCTGAATCGTCTCCACGCTCATCGGCAAGCCAGAAATGGAAACATAGGCGACGGCGCGGATCAGGGCACCTTCCAGCTCGCGGATGTTGCTGGTGTAGGTGGTGGCAATGTACTCGATCACGTCGGCGGGCAGGTTCATCCCCTCGTACTCGGCTTTCTTCTTGAGAATGGCCATGCGGGTTTCGATATCGGGCGATTGAATTTCCGCAATCAAACCCATGGAGAAACGAGAACAAAGCCGCTCCTGCAGACGCGGGATCAGATGAGGAGAGCGGTCGGCGGCCAGTACGATCTGTTTGCCGGACTCGTGCAGCGTATTAAAGGTGTGAAAAAACTCCTCTTGGGTGTACTCTTTGCCTTCGATAAATTGAATGTCGTCCACCAATAAAATATCTACATCTCGATAGTGCTCCCGGAAAGACTGCATGCTGTCTCGCCGGATGGCATCGATTAAATCGTTGGTAAACCGTTCGGTGGACACGTAGAAGACCTTGGCGCGTGAATTGGCCTCCAGTTGGTAGTGGCCAATGGCCTGCATCAGGTGGGTTTTGCCCAGACCCACCCCACCGCAGAGAAACAGGGGGTTGTAGGCGCGCCCAGGCTTGTCGGCCACAGCCAGAGCTGCAGCGTGAGCCATGCGGTTGTTGGGGCCAACCACAAACCGCGAGAAGGAATACTTGGGGTTGAGATCCGGCGCCCGCATCGGCAGGCTGCCGCCGACTTCCAGTCCTAGGGTGGTGGAGGCAGGTAAGCTGCCGGCTCTGCCCGATGTTGGGGAAATCGCCCTTGAAGGGGGTTCTGCCTCGACAGAAGCGTGGGGGGAAACGGAAAACTCCACCTGCAAAGGGATCCCGGCTACCCGCTGCACCACCTCGGTGATGGTGGAAGCGTAGTGCTTTTGCAGCCAGCCCCGTGCCCATTCGCTGGGGGTACAGATGGTGAGGCGGTTGTCCACCAACGATTCAGCCCGCGCCGTTTTGATCCAAGCCTCGAAGGTTGGACGGCTGAGCTGCACCTGCAGATGACACAGGGCTTCATCCCAGAGCTGATCCAGGGAAATATCCACACCACACACTCAGAGCGACACAGCAGAAGCCCAGAGGAAACAGCGGCGGCTTCCTCGACAGGAGCTTCGGGATTCCCAATTTAACTGCTCGGCGCGGGGTGGCCAATCTAGCAATTTTCCATTGAGTCTGCTAGGATTAACCACCTGTGATCAGTTGCCAGCAGGCTGAATGGCAGTCTGGTCAGCTCTGGCAGATGATCTTGGCTTCATTGGTTGGCTTCTCACCATGACTCAGCGTACCCTTCGTGGCACCAATCGCAGACGCATTCGGGTTTCTGGGTTTCGGGCCAGAATGCGAACGGCAACTGGGCGTCAGGTCTTGCGGCGACGGCGGGCCAAGGGGCGTTATCGCCTGGCGGTTTCCTAAGCCCTTTGGTCAGAGATTTGATTTGTCTTGGTTTTTTGGAGCGTTGCAGCCCAAAACTCGCTGACTTCTGGGGCAGACTCTCCTCGGTGCCCAATGTTGCCGGCTCCTCATCGATTGCGGGATCGACGAGCTTTTCAGGCGCTCTACCAGGGAGGCCAACGTCGTTCCGGTGCAGGCTTGACCCTGCTGTTTCAGCCGATGCCGGTGGGGTGTGAAGGGATCCCTAGCCAAGTGGGGCTGGTGATCGGCAGAAAGGTGAGCAAATCTGCCGTAAAGCGGAATCAGCTGCGCCGCCAGTTGCGAGAAATCTTGCGCCCCCTGTGCCCAAACCTGAAACCCGGCTACCGGCTGCTGTTTATCTCCAAGGCAAACCTGCTGACCTACCGCTGGCCGGAGCTGAGGGCGGAGGTGCATCGTCTTCTCCAAAAGGCCGACCTGCTCGTCGGCACAGATGTAGACTCAACAGGTGCAGACTCAGATGCCAAGCCGTCCTAAGAAACTTGAGCTGCACAGGTTTTTGCTACCCATGCTAGCCTGTTGCCATCATCTGCCGGTGGTCACGCTAGATATGGGGTGTCATGTACGTCAAGCGGATTGAGCTGACCCGATTTAAGTCGTTTGGCAGCACCACCTCGTTGCCCCTGCTGCCGGGCTTTACGGTCATTTCCGGCCCCAATGGCTCCGGTAAGTCTAACATCCTGGATGGGATCCTGTTCGCGCTGGGGTTATCGTCCTCGCGAGGGATGCGGGCAGAAAGGCTGTTGGATCTGGTGCATTCCGGCAGCCTCAACGGCAATCGGCAGGTGGAAACCCACGTTTCCGTCACCTTTGAGCTGGGGCCAGGAGAAGATGGCCAGCCCAGGGAATGGAAAGTCAGTCGCCGGCTGCGGGTCAAGCCCGGAAAGGCTGAGGATCCCACTCGCGATAGCGGGACGGATTCTCTCCCCTACACCAGCACTTTCTACATCAACGATGTGCCCTGTACCCTGAGCGAGCTGCACGAACAACTGGAGGCGATGCACATCTACCCCAACAGCTACAACGTCGTTTTACAGGGGGATGTCACCAGCATCATTTCCATGCACCCCAAGGAACGGCGGCAGATCATCGACGAATTGGCGGGGGTGGCCACCTTCGACCGCAAGATCGCCCAGGCCAACAGCAAGCTGGAGGCGGTACGGGAACAAATTGAGCGCTTTCGGCTCATCGAACAGGAATGGCAAGCCCAGGGAGAACGGCTGCTCAAAGAGAGCGAAAAGGCCCAACACCATCAGCAACTGCGGCTGCAGTTGCAAACGCTGGAGCAGCAGCAACAGGTGTTGCTTTGGCGGCATTTGCAGGCCCAAGTGGAAGAAACCCAGGCGGCCATTCAGCGGTTTCTGGAAACTCAGGAGCAGGCCACTGCTCAGGTGCAGACCTTGAACGATCATTTGCAACAGGCCGAAGCCGCCCTGGCCGAGTTGCAAAGCCGCATCCATGCTCTTGGAGAGGAGGAATACCTGCACCTGCAAGCCCAAATCGCCGCCGCCGAAGCACAGCGGCAACAGGTCAGCCGACAGATCGCAGCCTGGCAGCAGGAGATCCAGCAAGCGCAGCGCCTACATCAGGAGCGGCAAACCCAACAGCAGCATCTGCAGGCGGAGCTGGAACACCTGCACAGCCAACAAGAGCAACTGGCCCAAGCCCAGGGATCCCTGCAGGCCCAGGTTCAGAAAGCCCAAATTAGCTTGGAACAGAGCCGCGAACAGCTGCGCGCCCTAGCCCAATCCGCTGATGCCTGGGTGAAACAGCAGCGCTACCTCACCCGCCACATTGAGGAACTTCGCGCCGAACAGGAGCCTCTCCAACAGGAGCAAATTCGCCTGCAAGAGCGACAACGGCAACTGGAACGGCAAAGCCAAGAGATCCAGGCGGAGGTTGCCCAGATCGAGGCGTGGCTGGGATCCCACCTGGCCCTCACCGCCGAGCTGGAACACACTTGCCGACAGTCGGAAGCTCAGGTTCAGACCCTGGCCCAAGAGCTGGCCCAACTGCAGGCCGGCCTGGAGCTGGATCGCGCCACCCACGAGCGCCTGGCCGCCGAGCTGCACGCCAAGCAGCGGCAACTGGACAAATGGGAAACCCGCCGCCAAGTGTTGCAAGAATCCCAGGGATCCCGAGCGACCCAAGCCATCCTGAGTGCCCGTCTGCCGGGGGTTTTGGGGTTGGTGGCCCAGTTGGGGCAGGTGGATCCCCAGTATCAACTGGCGCTGGAGATCGCGGCAGGGAACCGGCTGCACTTTGTGGTGGTGGAGGATAACACCGTGGCCGTGAGCGCTGTCAACTTTTTGAAACGGGAAAAAGCCGGACGCGCCACCTTTTTGCCCTTGAATAAGCTCCAGCCCACCCGCCCCCCCAGCCCCCTGAAATTGGACGGCCTGATCGACTACGCCATTCGTTTGGTGCGTTTTGAAGAGCGCTACCGGGATGTTTTCGGCTTTGTGTTCGGCTCCACCCTGGTTTTCCAAAGCCTAGAGCTGGCCCAGCCCCACATCGGCAAGCACCGCATGGTTACTCTGGAAGGGGAGCTGTTGGAAACTTCGGGCGCCATGACCGGCGGCAGCGCCCCCCAGCGAGCTGGGATCCACTTTTCTGCCGGCGAACCTTCCGAGGAGGCCGCCTTGCGCTCCCGCTTGGCCGAGCTGGAGGAACTGCTGGCCGCCCTCACCCTGCGCCTACAAGCAGCCCAAGCCCGCGAAAAACAACTGGCCCAAGCCCTGCTCCTGGCTCGCCAAGACGCCCTGCAAGCCCAGCAATATCTGGAGCGGCACCAAGCCGACTGCCAAAAGCAACAGGCCCGCCTGCAACACCTGCAGGGATCCCTGGCGCAAAGGCAAAGCGAAAGCCACCAGATCCAGCAGCGGCTCCAGCAGATTCAACTGCGTTGGGATCCCTTGCAACAGCGCCTAGCCGATCTCACCCTCAAGCTCAGCCAACTGGAGGGATCCCCGGTGAACCAGCATTGGCAGCAACTGCAGCAGACGGTGCAGCAGCAAGAAAGTCGCTTGGCAGAGCTGCAGCAGCAACTGGCCCAACTGGAGCGGCAACAGCAGGAGAACTCCGGCCAACAACACCTGAAACAGGCCCAAATCCAGCACCACCAGGAGCGCCTGCAAGAGAGCGAACAGCGCCAAGCCCATCTGCAGGAGCAGATCGTCCAAGCCCAAGCCACCCTTGGTCACATCCAGCAACACCTTGCCGAGCAACGGCAACAGATAAGCCAGATCGAGGCCCGACTTTCCCACCTGCGCCAAGAGCGAGATCGGCAGGAATTTCAACTGCGGGCCCAACAACAGCAAATCCAACGCCTGGAGTGGGAACGCTACAACGCCCTCACCCAACAACAGGAAAAAGAGGCCCTGCTGGCCCAACTGCAAACCCAACTGCAAGCGGTGGCCCAAGAGCTGCCGGATCCGCTGCCCGACTTGCCCGCCACCCTGACCTTAGACGAGCTGCAGCGGCAAAAACGCAAAACCGAAGATCAACTGCGTTCCCTAGAGCCGGTAAACATGCTGGCCATTGCCGAATACGAACAGACCCAAGCTCGCCTGCGGGATCTCAGCGCCAAACTGGAAACCCTGCACCAAGAGCGCACCGAGTTGTTGCTGCGCATCGAGAACTTTTCCACCCTGCGTCGGCAAGCCTTCTTGGATGCCTTTCATGCCGTCAACGGCCATTTTCAAACCATCTTTGCCCAACTTTCCGATGGGGATGGCCATTTGGAATTGGAAAACCCAGAGGATCCCTTCGCAGGCGGTCTAACCTTGGTGGCCCACCCCAAAGGTAAGCCGGTGCGCCGTCTCAGCGCCATGTCGGGAGGAGAAAAATCGTTGACAGCCCTCAGCTTTATTTTTGCTCTGCAGCGATTCCGCCCTTCCAGCTTTTACGCCTTTGATGAAGTAGATATGTTTTTGGACGGGGCCAATGTGGAAAAATTGGCCAATATGATCTGGCAGCAATCTCGTCAGGCGCAGTTTTTGGTGGTCAGTTTACGCCGCCCCATGATCGAAAAAGCTGAGCACACCATTGGTGTAACCCAGGCCCGCGGTGCATACACTCAGGTGATCGGCCTGACCAAACCCGCCCCTCACCCCAGTTAAGATGTGGCTTGGTTAAGAGCAGAGGGCAAATCCTGAGGTCCCATTAGACTCATTCTAAGAATGGTTTAGGAGTGTCCAAACGCCTGCCATGGTTGCTCTGACTCTGAATCTATCCCCCCTGACAACCCTGAGCCGAGCAGATTTTATTCGGCTTTGTGCCGCCAATCCTGACCTGAAGCTGGAGCGTACCGCTCAAGGAGAATTGGTTATCATGTCTCCAACCGGCGGGGAAACCGGCCACTGGAATGCCGAAATCACCACAGACTTAACCCTTTGGAATCGGCAATCGGGCCGAGGGAAAAGCTTTGATTCTTCCACCGGATTTTCCTTGCCTTCAGGCAGCGACCGCTCCCCTGATTTGGCCTGGATCCCGATTGAAAAGTGGGAAGCTTTGGATCCCTCAGTCCGTCAAGGATTTTTGCCCTTGTGCCCCGATTTTGTGGTGGAGATCCTCTCGCCCACCGATTCTTGGATCCAAACTCAGGCCAAGATGCAAGAATACATGGACAACGGCTGCCGGCTGGGGTGGCTGCTGGATCCCAAGGCCAAGCGGGTGATGATCTACCGACAAGGGCAAGCGCCGGAATTGGTCGAAGATCCGGAAACCCTATCAGGAGAGGACGTGCTGCCGGGCTTCACCTTGCCCATTCGCAAGATCTGGTCGGCTTGATATGAGTAGCTTTCACGGATTTACGATCCCTGATACAGCTTTTTTCCACACCCTTAACCCAGCCAACTCTGATGGATCTCTTGCATGACAGGGATCCCACGCAATTGCAGAACTCTCCCAACCTTGGAAACAGCTGCAGTAAAAATGTTGAGCGATAGGCCAAAAACAGGCGGAGTCACACTACCATGGCTGCTCTGACTCTGAATCTATCTCCCCTGATAACCCTCAGCCGAGCAGATTTTATCCGGCTTTGTGCCGCCAATCCTGAGCTGAAGCTGGAGCGTACTGCCCAAGGAGAATTGGTCATCATGTCTCCAACCGGTGGGGAAACGGGCAATCTTAACTTTGAAATTGCCGGGGAAGTTTATGTTTGGAATCGGCAATCGGGCCGAGGGAAAAGCTTTGATTCTTCCACCGGATTTTCCTTGCCTTCAGGCAGCGACCGCTCCCCTGATTTGGCCTGGATCCCGATTGAAAAGTGGGAAGCTTTGGATCCCTCAGTCCGTCAAGGATTTTTGCCCCTGTGCCCCGATTTTGTGGTGGAGATCCTCTCGCCCACCGACTCTTGGATTCAAACTCAGGCCAAGATGCAAGAATACATGGACAACGGCTGCCGGCTGGGGTGGCTGCTGGATCCCAAGGCCAAGCGGGTGATGATCTACCGACAAGGGCAAGCGCCGGAATTGGTCGAAGATCCGGAAACCTTATCGGGAGAGGACGTGCTGCCGGGCTTCACCTTGCCCATCCGCAAGATCTGGTCCACCTGACATTCTACGGTCGTTTTATAGTCATTTTAGACAGGAATGAAACATTTCTGTTGTATTGTGTATTGGTTCCTAACTCCCCTCTCCCAAAGGAAGAGGGGCTGGGAGTGGTCGCAGAAGCTGCACGGAATGCTTGAGGAGTGTCTCAATCTAGTTTGGAATGACTATAGTCCTCAGATTGGGGTCTTTCGCGCAATTCTGGCGAGACTGGGATCTTGGCCAGGCTGGATAAGGCCCACCGATGCCTTTTGCACCTGCTGGACTTCTTGCAAAAGCTGCAAGTAAAAAGTCCGTCGTTCCCAATCCAGATCTCGGAGCCCACAGCCCGGCTCTCGATGGTGCAGGCAATCGCGAAACTGACAGGCGCCCAAGCGATCCCTTACTTCGGGGAAGCACCGTATCAACTGCAAAGGATGCACCGGCGGGATCCCTTCGCCAGCATTGAATCCCGGCGAATCGGCGATCCAACCGCCTTCCGGCAAAGGAAACAGCTCCACATGGCGGGTGGTGTGCCGACCATGGCCCAAACGTCTGGAGACGGCCTGAGTGGCCAGCCGAACGTCCGGCAGCAGCCGATTGAGCAAGCTGGATTTGCCCACCCCGGAAGGGCCTGTCACCACCGAGATCTGATCTCGACAGCACTGTTGCAACTGGGGGATCCCAGCTTGGGTGTGGGCACTGACCAACAGAGGCTCATATCCCCACCTCTGCAGACGCTCCACCCAAGTTGTCGCCACTTCTGGATCCACGCAGTCGCATTTGTTCAACACCACCTGAACCCGCAGTTGGCTGGCCTCGGCTTGCACCAGCAGACGACTGAGGGCGTTGGGCTCAGGGTCGGGCTCGGCCAGGGCCACCACCACCAGAACTTGGGTCGCGTTGGCAATAGCGGGTCGAGGCAGCTGAGTGCGCCGCGGCAGGATCGCCTCGATCACCCCCCGCTCCGGCCAGAGGTCGGCGGCAGCAGGCGGCAAGCGCACCTCCACCCAGTCCCCCACCATCACCTGCTGACCCATTTTTTTCAGCTTGGCCCGACTGGTACAGAGAATCTCTGCCGGCGTGGGCTTTTCAACCGGAAACCGAGCCGGGATCTCGGGAAAAAGGGCAGCCAAACTTGGATCGATCCGCACGCGATAAAAGTTGGCCTGCGCTGCTCGCACCCAGCCGGTACAACTGGATCCCGGATCCCCCTTTCCTTCCGGTTTCACCGGGTTCATGGCGACGCAGGTGTGCCGCGACGCACCCAGAGAATGTAATGGCCTTCGGGGGAAGCTGCCTGTCCCTCAATCCGATGCCCGGCCATGGCTAGACTGTTGGGCACCTGCTCCAGAGGTTCTCCCGCATCCAGCCATAGCTCCAGCAGTTCTCCAGGAGCCATGCGCTCCAGGCGCAGCTTCGCCCGCACGTAGTTAAGTGGGCAAGGGATCCCGCGCTGGTCAAGGATAAACTTGACCTCTTCCGACGAAACAGCCTCTGCAGTCATTCTTCCTCACGCTCCCGGTTGCCAGGCATCTGGGCCAGCCCCCGCAACAACCCGCCCAAGAAACCATCCCGCTTGTTGATGCGTTCTCCGTGCAGCTCAGCCAGGCGCATGAGCAATTCCCGCTCTTCTGAGCTGATGCGGGTGGGGATCTCCACCACCAAGGTGATTTGGTGGTCGCCCCGAGACATCGGGTTGCCAATGCGAGGTACCCCCTTGCCCTCCAGGGTCAGCACTGTACCCGGCTGGGATCCGGCTGGGATGGTCAGCTCCACCTCTTCCTCCAGGCCGGCTTTCGAGTCCACGGTGGGCACAGAGACTTTGGCCCCCAAAATGGCCTGCAAATAGCTCACCCGCACCTCCGAGAGAATGGTCAGGCCATCTCGCTGGAAGTCGGGATCCGGTTCCACAAATAGGTAGACGTAGAGATCCCCGGGCGGGCCACCGCGTCGACCGGCATCGCCTTCCCCGGAAACCCGCAAACGGGTGCCACTATCCACGCCGGCTGGGATGTTAATGCGCAGTTTCTTCGTGGTTTGGGCCAAGCCCTCGCCATTGCAGTTGTAGCAGGGCTCTTCCAACACCTGACCGCTGCCACCACAGGTGGGACAAACCGAGACCTGGGTAAAGTTGCCAAACGGCGTGCGGGTTGCCCGCCGCACCTGACCGCCGCCCCCGCAGGTGGGGCAAGTTTTCACCTCCGTACCGGGCTTAGCCCCGCTGCCCCCACAGACATTGCAGACCTCCAGGTGGCTGATGCGAATTTGCTTTTCGCCGCCGAAGATGGCTTCCAGAAACTCCAGTTTGAGGTCAAAGCGCAGATCATCGCCCCGTACCGGCCCCTGGCGACTGCGGGCATAGCTGGCTCCTGCCCCTGCAAAGTTGGTGAAAAAGCTCTCGAAAATGTCGGCAAAGCCACCCATCCCCGCAAAATCCTGGAATCCACTTGCTGCCGCGGCAGCTCCACTCAAACCCGCCTCTCCAAAGCGATCGTAGCGGGCTTTCAGCTCATTATCAGAGAGCACCTCATAGGCACGGTTGATCTCCTTGAAGCGCTCCTCGGCGCCTGGCTCCTTGTTGACATCCGGGTGGTACTTACGAGCCAACCGTCGATAGGCGCGCTTGATCTCCTCTTTGGAGCTATCGCGGCTAACCCCCAAGATTTCATAGTAGTCGCGAGCCATAGAAGCGCTTCAGAAGAGGTTAAAGATCAAAACATCAGACACACTTGAGATGCAACTTGTCAGGCAGCACAACCGAAGCAGACCTACAAGGCACCGGAGCTGGGGGAGAGCAAGCAGTTGCCTAGAATCCTCAGCGAGCTCCATAGATCTCGCTACCCATCTCCAGCAGGACAGCCCGCAGTTCTTCCATTGCGTTCCGTAAAGTTGCTAAGTCTACGTTATCATTTGCCAGCAATGCCCTCAATGTGCCCGCCACTTGAGCCCCCCGCTGGATTCGAGCTTCGCTGAGGCGATTGCCATGCTCCTGCAGGGTTTTGTCGTAGTTGTAGAGCAGGCTATCTGACTGGTTGCGGGCTTCCACCAACTGCCGCCGGCGCTGATCTTCTTCGGCATAGGCCTCCGCTTCCCGACGCATTCGCTCGATCTCGCTGCTGCTCAAGCCACCGTTGTTGGTGATCTTGACGCTCTGCTCGATTCCTGTCCCCTTTTCCCGAGCCGAGACTTTCAAGATCCCGTTGGCATCGATGTCAAAAGAAACCTCGATCTGGGGCACCCCACGGGGAGCCGGCGGGATCCCGGTCAGCTGAAAGCGGCCCAAGGTTTTGTTGTCTTTGGCCATGGCCCGCTCTCCCTGCAGGACGTGAATCTCCACCACACTCTGGCCATCGGTGGCAGTGGAGAAAATCTGGGTTTTACTGGTGGGAATGGTGGTGTTGCGCTCGATGATGCGGGTGAAGACTCCCCCCAGCGTTTCCACCCCAATCGAGAGAGGGATCACGTCCAGCAGCAGTAGATCTTTCACTTCTCCACCCACCACGCCTGCCTGGATGGCAGCGCCAAGGGCCACCGCCTCGTCCGGGTTGACGGAGCGATCTGGGTTTTTTTTGAAGATTTGCCGAATTTTCTCCTGGACAGCGGGAATACGAGTAGAGCCGCCCACCAGCAGCACGCGGTCGATGTCTGCAGGGGAGAGGCCAGCATCCCGCAGCGCCTGTTCTGTAGGCTCCACGGTGGCCTCCACCAGATCCCGCACCAACTCCTCAAACTTGCCGCGGGTCAGCTCCACTTCCAGGTGCTTGGGCCCCGAATCGTCGGCGGTGATAAAAGGCAGGTTAATGAGTGTAACCTGGGTGCTGGACAGCTCAATTTTGGCCTTCTCGGCAGCCTCCCGCATCCGCTGCAGGGCCATGCGATCCCGCGAGAGGTCGATCCCTTCCGTCTCCAAAAACTGACGGATGAGCCAATCGACAATTCTTTGGTCGAAATCATCTCCCCCCAGGTGGTTGTTGCCGGCAGTCGCTTGCACCTCAAACACGCCGCTGCCCAGTTGCAGCACCGAGACGTCGAAGGTGCCGCCACCCAAATCGAAAACCAGAATGCGCAGGTCTTGATCTTGTTTGTCTAGGCCATAGGCCAGGGCGGCTGCTGTCGGCTCGTTGATGATGCGCAGCACCTCCAGGCCGGCAATGGTGCCCGCATCTTTGGTGGCCTGCCGCTGGGCATCGGTAAAATAGGCGGGAACGGTGATCACGGCTTGGGTCACCGGCTCCCCCAGATAGGCCTCCGCATCGGCCTTCAGCTTTTGCAGGATCATGGCGGAGATCTCCTGCGGAGTGTAGGCGCGATCTTGCACCGCCACTTCCACCATGTTGTCTCGACCGGGGATGACTTTGTAGGGAACCCGCCTCCGCTCATCTTCGGTCTCGGCAAAGGTGCGGCCAATGAAGCGTTTGATGCTGAAGATGGTGTTTTCGGCATTGGTAACCGCCTGGCGCTTGGCCAGTTGGCCCACCAAGCGGGTGTTGTTCTTGGCAAAGCCGACAATGCTGGGGGTGGTGCGCCCTCCCTCGGCGTTGGTGATCACAACGGGCTGACCACCTTCCAAAACCGCCACGCAACTGTTGGTGGTTCCCAGGTCAATCCCGATGACTTTACCCATAGCCCCCTCTCCCCGTGTGCCAAGTCTCAACCCAAGAACGCGATTCCACGGATCTTAAAAGCATTCTGCCCAGAATCCCGCAGAAACCTTCAGACGGTGCTTTCGTCTCCGTAGCTTTACTGTAGCGTTTCTGAGACTGCTCTGGCTCTGTTTGTCAAGGTTCAAGTGAGCAAGTTCGGCTAGGAAGGTTGGGGGTTTTGGGGAGAGGCAGGAGTGCTCTCCGGGCCGGGTTCGCTGGTGGCCTGGGCTGGCGGGGATGGTTCAGAGCTGGGGCTGCCCGCCGAGACGGCCACCATGGCATGACGGATCACCAAGTCCCCCAGCTTGTAACCTGGCTGATATTCGATGGCTACCACATCCTCGGGATAGTCTGGGCTGGGCTGACGGGCTATGGCTTCGTGCAGGTTGGGGTCGAAGGGCTGGCCCACCGATTTCATGCGGGAGACGCCCATCTTCTTCAGGCATTCCACCAGCAGGCGGTAGACGCTCTGGTAGCTGTTGTGCAACTCCCGCTCGCGGTCGGTTTCCAGCTTCAGCTGCTGCTGAGCCCGCTCAAAGCTGTCCACAACAGGCAAGATCTCCAGCACAAATTTCTGCCGTTCTTTTTGGCTGAACTCTTCTTTTTCCCGCTGGGTACGCCGCCGGTAGTTTTCAAAATCGGCGTAGAGGCGCAGGTAGGCGTCTTCTTTCTCTTTGAGTTGCTGGCGGACAACTTCCAACTCGTGCTGGAGCTGCTTGAGAGCTTCACCGGGATCTGGAGAAGGCTCAGCTGCGGTTTCTCCGGAAGAGGTACCGGCTTCTGCTTCGCTATCTTCCAAAATCAGCTTCTCCAGCTCTGCCTCTACGTCGATCTCTTCTTCCTGTAGTTCAGGATAGGTATCTTCTGGGGCCATCGGTTGCTTCTCTTCGGCAGTCATGGGCGATGTCGGCAAGTGTGAGCAATGAGCAGTGACTCGGATATCCCCAGTTTGGCAGTTTCAAAACCGCCGCTGCACTCAGCCAAACCAGGCTCTGTGTTGATCGTATTCTACCGGGTTCTCTTTCAGCCAGTTGAAGTCAATATCTTTTCTTTCCTAGCCGACCAGCAGATGTTCCCGTGGCCGGCCCAGGCAATCGGGGAAGTAGATCTTGGCCAAGTCGGGGATTAGGCGCCAGTTGGGGCTGTAGATGGGTTGAATGGGGGAGTGGGTGTGAATATAGTAGACCAGAAAGTCGCGGATGCTATCGGCTGAGATCCACAGGGTTTGGGCTTCTTGGAACATGCTGTAACCGCCGCCGCCGCCGGCTCGGTAGTGGTTAATGGCCAGGCGAAAGGTCTGTGCTGGTTCCACCGGCTGTCCGCGGAATTGTAAGGTCACCAGGCGCTTTCCTACGGGGCGGGTGAGATCGAAGCAGTAGTCGATGCCGTGGTAGAGGTCGAAGGTGTAGCCGCGGGCTTCGGGGGCCACGACGGCAGCAGGATCGGCGGGAAGGTGATTGGGATCCAACTGGCGAAAATAGCCGGCAGTCTGTTCCAGGGCGCGCCGCAGAATATCTCCGGTGATCTCCAAAACGCAGAGGGTGTTGTCGTAGACGGTGAGGCTGTAGGCATCTTGCAGGGAGATGGGGCCTGCTGACAGGCCGGCGCTACTGCAGATGTTGACCAGGGAGAGCTCTGCGGGGAATCCTGCCTCCCGCACTGCTTGCAATTGGGCCTGATGGAGCAGCTCTGCCAGAGGGTTGGCCCCCAGACGGGCTGCCAGACCGCCGCTATAGGCAGAACGGGCTTGGCCAATGGGCTGACGGATGTAGCGCAAGGTGGCTTGATGGTAGGGCTCTGTCAAGGCCAAGAGTTCGGGATCGGGAGGGATCCCTTCGGCGGAGAGGAGCTGTGCGCTTTTGCTGATGATTTGCCAGCGGCTGCCCTGGCGCTCCAGCTCCAGGGATACCTGGGAGAGGTGGCTGCCCCAATAGCCGGGCTGAACTACCAGAGCTTGGGATCCCCCCAGACCGGCGATGGTCTGGTGGGTATGGCCGGAGAGGATGACGTCAATGCCGTCCAGTTCGGCCAGGGCCAACAGTTCGTTTTCCCCTGCCAGGCTTTTGTTGCTGCACCAGCCGGAGCGATCCGGGTTGTGCCAATGCTCAGGGGTGCGCAGGGGGGGCAATTGGTTGGGGCCGCTGTGCAGGATCAAGATCAAGACATCCACCTGAGGTCGCAGCAGCGACAGGTAGTGGCGGGCGGTCTCCAGCAAGGGGGCAAAGCGTAGGCCCAAGATGTAGTCCGGGCGCTCCCAGGTGTCGATGCGGGGGGTGGTCAGCCCTAGCAAGCCAACGCGAACCCCGGCCAATTCCCGGATCAGGTAGGGCTGGAAGAGGGGATCCCCATTCTGGCGGAGGATGTTGGCGCAGAGCACCGGACAGCGGAGATCGCCGACAAAATCCCGGAGAACTTGCAGCCCAAAGTTAAAGTCGTGGTTGCCGGGGGTAAAGGCGTCGTAGCCCAAGGCGTTGAGAGCATGGGCCAAGGGGTGAGGAGAGACGCGCTCCACTTGCGCATAGTAGGTGCCCAAGGGGGATCCCTGAATGGTGTCGCCGCTGTCGATGAGCAGGACGGGATCCTCACTGGCTGCTCGCACGCGCTTGATGAGGGTGGCCAGCTTGGCTAAACCGTGCTCCGCAGGGATCCCGGTGAAGTAGTTCCAGGGATGTAGATTGGCATGGAGATCCGAAGTGTGGAGAATTGTTAATCGCATTCTCATATCATAGCCAAAGTCAAAGCCCAACCCAAACTCGTCAGCCCAGCAAGAACAGCACCTGCACACAGCCCACCAAAAAGCCGAGGAGGCCGCCTAAGTTGACGATGGCCTGGAGTTCTTGGCGCACGATCTGCTGGATGGCCTGCTCCAGGTCGGCAGGGGAGGTGGCGTTGACTTTATCGGCAATGACCTGATCCAGGTTCAACACCGGGATCACCTGCATCATCAGGGATTCGAGATCCCGTTCTAGGTAGCGCTCCAAGACCAAAGCCAGGTCGGCGCTGATCTGATCGATGGAGGTGATCAACGCCTTGGAGTTGCGCAGGCGTCCCAACACCAGGCTGGCCACTTTTTCCCAATCGATGGTCTCCCCCAGCCCTTTGATAACCTCTGGCCCTTGGCTGCGCAGGTAATCTTGGATCCCGTCGCGGAGGGCACGGCGCAACTGACGCACGGCGGAAACCGGCAGGTTTTGCAGCGAGAGGTTCTGCAGGATCTCGGTCAGGCGGCGGGAGGCGTTGATGTCTTTGAGCAGATCTTCCAAGATGGCTTCTGCCCCTTCCGGCTCTTCTAGACAATAGGTGCGCAGGCGCAACAGGGCATTTTTCAGGCCGAACAAGTTGGCCACCACCCAGTAGGAGCCGGTCGCTCGTTCACGAAACTCCTCGTCAAGGGATTCGATGTTGCGATCGGTGAGAAAGTCCACCAAGTTCTGCCGCAACACCTTTGGGGGCAGCGCCTGCTTCAGGATCCACTCCGAGAGCTGCTTAGCCTGCTCGCTGCTGAGGCGCAGCTCCAGCAACACTTGGTCGAACAGTTGGTTAATGGGCCCTTCCAAAAAGGTTTCTTGGCGGGCAAGCACCTTCACCAGGCGGGGCAACGACTCGTTAAACAGGTCGGCTAAAATGCGCGCCAACACCTGAGCAGTTTGCTGCTGTTGCTCAGGGTTTTGCAGCCGATCCAGGGCTACCCCCAGCAGCCAGCGGATCCCTGCTTGCATGCGCTCGGTTTGCAGCAGCTTACGGGCCAGATTGTGCAGTTCCTCCGGCGTGAGCAGGGATCCCATGATGGTCTTGGCGATCTGCTTGGCCAGACGAGGCTGGTTCTGCGGGATCAGGCCGGGGGTAAAGGGGATGCGCCAGCCGAAAACCCGATAGGGGCGGTAGGGCCGGAACAGCATTTTGATGGCAATGTCGTTGGTGAAATAGCCGATCACCAGCCCGGCCAGCGGGGGCACAACGTAGATCCAGAAGGCCATGGAAGCAATTGAGGGTGCTCTCTTCTACTCTACTGACCTGCCCCAGCGCAAGAGAGCGTTGACCAGTTATTGGATGATCAGGCTATCGGTCAGTTCCAGCTCCACCAACGTATTGGGCTGTAGCGTCACCACCCGGTCGATATTGGTACTGCCTGCCGCAGCACCTGCCAAGCTGCCGGCCAAGATCGGCAAAAAGCCCCATCCCCCCGTGAGGATCCCCAAGGCCAACCCACCTGCTGCCCCATAGCCTGCCCCGCGGGCTACAGTTGTGCCGACATCGGCGTTGCGATCCAACCCGACTGGTAGCGGCGCAGATTGGCCTCTCACCAAGTAGGTGGAAGAGCCGATGGTGAGGCGGTTGGCCACAAAGCGGCTGCCGACGACCCGCTCTTGGGGATCGGCGCTCTCCGCCTCCCGGCCAGACAACTTCAGTTCTCGGTAAACCGGCTCAAAAGTGCCCCACACCACACTCCCTGCCGGGATCACCACCTGGCCAAAGCGATCCACCACCGGCTCGGAGACTTCCAGGTGGCCGTTGATGGCCTGGTAGGGCTGGAAGGTGATGGGGCGGTAGACCGTGAGGAGAATACGGGTGCCGGCAGGCAGCTCGCCCCGCGTGGCTCCAGGGAGATCCCCACCTGGACTGAGGTCGGGCCGACGTTGATAGGAATAGGCCTCGCCTTGGGGGAGTTGTCCACCTGGGGCCACTGGAACGGGCACCACCGGGATCGGATCCAAGGCCGGAGCTGTGGGATCCAGCGGCATTTGCGGCACCTGAGGTACCGGTGGCAGGGCCGTGGCAGAGCTGGGGGAGGGCGGAGCACTCAGCAAGGGCAAGGTAGGGACGGGATCCCCCCTGGGGGGCACCGGCTGAGGGGTGAACTCGAACTGCTGAGCGGCAACCGGGGCAACAGCAGCGGCCATCAACATCCCACCCAACACCCCCCAAAAGGAACTCCTCTGCAACAAATGCAGGAACGGCTGCAAGGTTGAGCTCATGGATCCCATCCGGTCGCAACTGGCAGTAGCTTAACATCCTGCCCCGCTTGTGCCCACTAGATTTAGTAGGTATTAAGGGATCGGAAGCTCTTAAAACACTATTGAGCCTGTTCGGGGTCTGGATCGAGTTTTCCCTAGGGGCTGGGGGAAGGAGAAGGAGTCGGTCCGCCGGGATCCCCTGGCTGGGGGGCTGGGGATTCTGGCTTAGGAGACTCTGTAGCCTCACTCTCCTGAGCCTCGGGGCTGGACTCCGGCTTGGGTTCTGCAGGAGACCGTCCTTCTGGAGAAGGAGAAGGTGAAGGCTGATACATTTACGCTGAACACTGCTGAACATCACTGTTCAACTATGCAGCGATAGCATTCTGTTTGTTTCCATTCGCGTTAGCGGGACGGAGTCCAAACAGAATGGCGGTATCCCGCAAAGCTTTGAGTAGAATACCCAAAGCGCAGTTTCCGTGTCGTCTTACTACCAATCTTCTGCTTTGCTTTGGCTACCATGTTGGCAGACTCGAAAGTAAACAGAAAGATCAACTGGTAGTAATCCGTACTGAACATATTATACATTATTTTCAGTATAGTTGAGCTTATTATTGACTAGAGTCATGCTCCCCGCCAGGCTGTGGAGTGGGAGTGGGTGTAGCTTCCGGCGTGGGTGTGGGAGTAGGCGTAGCTACCGGTGTTGGGGTTGGCGTTGGGGTCAGAGCTGGAGTCGGCGTTGGGGTCGGTGTGGGCGTGGCTGTCGGTGTTGGGGTTGGTGTTGGGGTCGGTGTGGCAGTGGGCTGGGCGGCCTGCACCTGGAAAGACCACTGCTGGATGGTGGTGTTGCCGCTGGTATCGGCAATTTGGACGGCGATCAAGGTCGGTCGATCGGTGGGCAGCGGCTCGGCAGGGGTGTAGGCGAAGCCGGTGCGGGTGAGCTGGGCTTGGGCGGTGACATCCACATTGTTCACCAGCAAGGTAAAGCTATTCAGGTCAATTCCTTGGTCATCTTGGAAACGGGCTGAGATGGAGGGGCGAGGGTTGTCTGTTAGGGATCCATTGGGAGGGGCCAGTTCGCTGATGGTGGGGAAGGTGGTGTCGGTCACCCGCCCGATGGTAATGGTTTTGTCCGGCAGCTGCACCAGGGTTACCAGTCCATCCCGCTCCAAGCGGGCAAAAACAGGCGCTTCTGAGGCCCGGTCTTGGCTGCGGAAGGTGTAGCTGCCCTCGTATTGCCCTGGGCGGGTTTCCTGCAGCGGCAGGTTGTAGGCAATGCCGGGGATGGAAAACGATCCCTGCGCCCCTGGGGATCCCAGCAAAAACACGGTAATCGTATCTCCTGGGTTTACAGATCCCAGCTCTTCGCGGGCAAAGAAGGTTCTCACCTCTGGAGCGGCGGGCAGCGTTTCCACCAGAGGCTCAATGGGAATGTCCGGCGTGGCCAGGGGTTCGGGCGTAGGAGTGACCTGGGCAAGGAGCTCGGTACGGATCCCAGGGCCGGGGATGGCAGCCCCCACCGGCGGATCCAAATTGGGTACTCGACCCACCTTGGCCAGCGCTTGGTAGGTAAGGGCAGCCACTTCCCCCCGCGTGGCCACCGCCTGGGCATTCAATTGAGTGGGGTTGGGGTAGAGCACCAACAGCCCTTCCTGAACCGCTGTCGCGATGGGGGCGCGGGCAAAGTTGGGAACCAAATTGGCATCGCCGAACGCGGATAGGATCGCGTCAATTTGACCGGGATCCTCGATGAGCCTACCGTTGGTGGCTGCACGGGTCAGGACGGTGATGGCTTGTGCACGGGTGAGCACATCGTTGGGACGAAAGGTGCCGTCCGGGAAGCCGGAAACAAACCCTGCCGCTGCCGCTGCGCCGATGGAGGGAGCCGCCCAACTGGGAATCGGATCGGCAAAGGAGCGCACAGGAACGTTGGTATCTAGGCCAAAAGCTTTGGTGACAATGACGGCAAATTGGGCACGGGTGATGGACTCGTTGGGGCGAAAGGTGCCATCCGGGAAGCCACCGATGATCTGTCGTTCATTCAACCCGGCAATGTACTGGGCACCCCAATAGGTGCTGATATCAGAAAGTTGGGCCCAAGCGGGATCCCCAAGCCAGGCCAAGCTGCTGCAACTGATCACCAGAGCCGCAGTCTTCCAGCCCTGCCAAAGGGAAAGCTCACGCATCGTTCACACCTCAGGTTCTGGGTACGGGATTTACAGTCTTGGATCCCCACTCTCGGTTGGGAGGGGCCCTGGAAGTTGGCCGGACAGAAGTGTAGGAGAGGATGATCCAAACCGCACATCCAGACGAGGAAACCTTCTGAAAAGTTCTATTTGGCCGTCGGTTTCGCCAACCTTTCAGGGGGCAGGATTGGGGTAGCGCTGGTGCACCGCCTCGATCTCCGCCAGGAGCTGCGGGGACAGCTCCACATCCAGGCAACTGAGGTTCTCTTTGAGTTGGGTCAGGCTGGTGGCCCCAATGATGGTGCTGGTGACAAACCAGCGGCTGCGCACAAAGGCCAAAGCCAACTGGGCCGGTGTCAGACCGTGCCGGCGGGCAATTTGCACATAGGCGGCCACCGCTTCTTCCACATTCGGCTTGCGGTACCGCTGGCCAAAGCCTTCAAACAAGGCCAAACGGGATCCCGGCGGCTTCACCCCCCCCAGATATTTGCCCGTCAGCAGCCCAAATCCGAGCGGGCTGTAGGCCAGCAAGCCCACCTGCTCGTGGCGGCAGACTTCCGCCAGGCCCATTTCAAACGTGCGGTTGATGAGGCTGTAGGCATTCTGAATCGAGACCACCTTGGGCAACCCCAGTTGCTCGGCCACCTGGCAGAACTTGCTCACCCCCCAAGGGGTTTCGTTGCTCAGGCCGATGTAGCGAATGAGACCCTCTTGCACCAATTCCGCCAGAGCCTGCAACTGCTCGGCAATGGGAACGGTGGGCCGCTCCTGGCTGGGATCGTAGGCAACGCCCCCAAACAGGGGCACGTAGCGATCCGGCCAGTGGATCTGGTAGAGGTCGATGTAGTCGGTCTTCAGGCGCTTGAGGCTGCCGGCCACCGCCTGCTTGAGGTTGTCGCGGGTAATGGACAGGGATCCGCCGCGAATCCAATGCCAGGGCCGACCAGGGCCGGTGATCTTGGTGGCCAGGATCAGGCGATGCCGCGGTTGGTGTTGCAGCCACTCGCCGATGTAGCGCTCGGTGGATCCCTGGGTTTCCGCCCGCGCCGGCACCGGGTACATCTCGGCGGTATCGATGAAGTTGATCCCGTGCTCCACCGCGTAGTCGAGCTGTTCGAAAGCCTCAGACAAAGTATTCTGCTGCCCAAAGGTCATGGTGCCCAGGCAGATCTCGGAAACTTGCAAAGGGCTGTGGCCAAGCTGGCGGTAGCGCATGGGGAATCTCCATCTAGACAGCGCGCCAGTCCCCATTGTGCCCAAAACCTGTCGGCCTACGGGATCCCCCGCTATGCCCCCGTTCCTATTTCGGTGCGGATCCCAGCAGGGGAACGTACTCGCGGTAGAGCTGACCCAAAATTTCCAGACCAATGCGGGTGCGGCTATCGGGGGGGCGAGCCTCAATGGCCGCCTTGACTTGTAAAATCGTGCCCACCGGATAGGGGGAGCGCAGCTCCTCCCGCTTGCCCAAAAACACATCCGTAAAGTAGTCGATCAGCCGCTTGACTTCCCCCACGTCTTTGCGGGAAATGTCCATATCCAAAACGGTGGTCAACTTGGCCCGCATAGCCTGAAAACTTTGCTGGCCGGTGTTGAGGGCCACCCGCTTGGCCAGGCTATCCACCACAATTTGGGTGATCTTCTCCACATTTTGGGTGACGATTTCTCGGTGGCGGGCGGCAAAGCGCAACTGAACCTCATCCAGGAATCGTTCTCGTTCCAGAATCTGGATGCCCTGTTGCTCCAGATCCACTCCATAGCTTTGCAACTGCTTGTACTGATTCAAAACCCATTGGTTGTAGAAGGAATCGGCCAAAACTCGCCAATAGCCGATGAGGGTGGCCTCGGCAGAGGGAACGCTGACCAAATAGGCCTCGCTGGTGATCAGGCGCAAATGCTCTGTCAGCTCATCTCGCTCCTTCTCATCCAAGTAGGAGGTGCGCGGCACCCAAACTGCCCCGTACTCGCTTTTCACTTCTCCGGGCAGGGATCCGAAGAGGGTGTCAAAAAACTGATGAATGCTGAAGAGGAGAAACTTTCCCGGATCCTGAAGGCGGTTGAGCAGTTCCTGTTTTTTCTCCTCCTGATATTGGGCCACCAATTGCTGGGCCTCGGCGATCTGGCCGCGGGCCACCTCCACATCTTGCCGCAGCTTTTCAATCTCTTCTGAGCTCACCATCTCAACGCCGGCAGGCTCCCGTTCCCCGCTGAAATAGCTGCCCCCCAGCCCGCTGCCCCCAATGCCCACCAGGGGAGCGTCGCTGTCGTTGTCCAGGGTTAGAAGGCGAGCAAGAGCCTGGAGTCGAGCCTGCCGATTGGAGGAGCGCAGGGATCCCAGCTCCACCGGATCCCCACTTTCCCAACCGTCCAGCCCGCCGATGCGGTAGAGCGTGTAAAAATACTTGCTGAGCAGAAGCGCCAGCAGATGCCTGTTCTTGACCTCGTTGTACTCCAGGTAGGCTCGCAGACACAGTTGGAAGGCGATGTTGGGCAAGCTGCGACACACCTTCATAATCTGGGTGTAGACCCTTTGCAGGTGAGGCCGAAAGCTGCGTGGGATCGCCTCGGGCCGTAGGCCGCGCAACAAGAACTCCTGCTGGCGCAGATCTTGAGGGGTAAAGTAAAAACTTTCTTGCCAAAGCAGCTCATCCAAGTCACGGGCAAAAATCGGTTTCAAATGGTCGATGATTTGCACCACAACCGACTCGGTGAAGACCGGTATAATCTTTTCGATGTGAAGCTGATCGTAAACGGAGCGCAGCCGCTCGCTGCGGAAGTCTTCGATGGAGATCAGCCCCTTCATGGTTCCGATCCGACCATCGCTCAGCAGGAACTTATAGACCACTTCGGCAGTGGCCCCTGGGGAGAGAACAAGAGTTCCCGTCAAGTCAGGGCAGATTTGCAGGGGGCGTAGCAGGCGACTGGTTTCACTGACGCTGAAGCAACTCCAAGCTGCCGGGTTTAACACCACCGACGATAGGGAGGCCAACAATTGCTTCTCGTCCAAGTCCTCCAGCCGAATTTCTCCCCTGTGAGCTTCGCTAGGTCCCGGAGGCAAGCTCGCCCGCGAATCCTGAACGGCGGAAGGAGATAAGGATGGGGGAGATGTGCTCATGCGGTAAAGGCTATTGAATCTTAACGTTCACTCTAAGTCGGCGAAGGATGGATGAGTGTGATCTGTATCTCTGTATCCAATGAAAGTCTCTCAAGAAGAATCTGCCCAGAATCTGCCTCGAATTGTCTCCCGCCACCAGTATCTGGAAACGGTTAGCTTTTGGGTAGCGTGCAACCACGGTTTTGAGGATCCACAAATCGATACGTACCTTCAGCTCTGATGGATGAGGCTGCTGAGGCTTCACCCCTTTGTCGTGGACTGCTTGCCGAGCTGGTTTTCCTGACGCAACGCCTAAGCTACGATAAAAGGTCTGCCTACCAGTATGGGGTATTGGGCTGGAGTTGGGTTTGGATGCGTTTTGACTTTGGGATTGGGGTGCAGCGGTCATGGCGGCCATTTTGATTGTCGACGACGATCCGACGATTCGGCTGGTGTTGAAGCGATCCCTGGAACGACAGGGCTACACCGTGGAGATGGCCAGCAACGGTTCCGAGGGGCTGGAGCAAGCCCACCTGCTGGTGCCGGGGCTGATCATCTGTGACTGGATGATGCCGGACATGGATGGGCTGGAGGTTTGCCGACGCATCAAAGCCGATCCCAAGTTTTCCACGACGTTTTTTATTTTGCTCACCGCCCGCACTGAGGTGGAAGACCGCATCCAGGGCCTGGATGCCGGAGCAGATGAGTTTCTAAGCAAGCCCATCGACCCCAATGAGTTGCGGGCACGTGTGCGAGCCGGATTACGCTTACACCAGCTCAGCTATGACCTGCAGCAGCAAACGGCCAGGTTACGGGCAGAATTGGCCGAGGCGGCCAGCTATGTGCGTTCCCTCCTGCCGGAGCCAGCCTATTTCCCCGACTGCAAAGTGGCTCTCGAGTGGCGCTTTTTGCCCTCCCAGGAATTGGGGGGAGATTCGTTTAACTATCATTGGCTGGATGAGGAGCACCTGGCCATCTATCTGCTGGATGTGTCGGGGCATGGGGTGGGATCCGCTCTGTTGTCGGTGTCGGTGATGAACCAGTTGCGCACTCAAGGCTTGGCCGATGCCGATCCCCGCCAGCCGGACGCGGTCTTGCGCGCCCTCAACCACTCTTTTCAAATGGGATCCCACCATGAGATGTACTTCACCCTTTGGTATGGGGTTTATCAGCCGGGATCCCGTCTGCTCTCTTTTGCCAGTGCCGGCCACCCACCTGCCCTGCTCATCCAGGGTCAGGATTCGCTCCTGCTGAAGACTGCCAACTTGCCCATTGGCATTTTGCCCGACCTCACTTTTCAAAGGGATCAGGTGCGGATCCCGGAGAACAGCCATCTCTACCTGTTCAGCGATGGAGTTTACGAAGTCATAAACCCGCAGAGAGAACTCTGGGGGCTGGACAATTTGATAGCCCTGCTGAGCAAGAGCGCTGACGGTGGCCTGGATCAGGTGATCCATGAGGCCCAATCCTTTCAGGGGCGGACGGACTTTGAGGATGATTTCTCCCTGCTCCGGATCAGCTTTGGTTAGAGGTGGGTTGTGGCTGTTTCAAGCTGCTTTGAGGCGATCCCCTGACCAAAAGGCGCGGCAAGCCCCGTCCTTCAGGGCGGGGAAGGATAGCGCCGACCGTAGCCGACGCCCTTTAAAAACGCAGTGTCGGCCATGTG
>NZ_JBSRZW010000028.1:0-47207 GCF_054058015.1 Thermostichus sp. MS-CIW-30 | reverse complement strand
CTTTTCCGTTCAAAGAACAGCTGTCGTTGGGGGATCTCAGCGACCTGCTGGGGCGCATTCGCGAGCGGCAGTATGACGGGGTGCTGAGCCTGGGCCGAAGCTTGGGGGTCAAGCTGTTGTTGTGGCTGACCGGCATTCCCAAGCGGGTGGGCTATGCGCCGCCGGGGCCGGGGCGACCTTGGCTGACCGACCCGGTGCCCCTGAAGCCGGCCCAGTATGCGGCCCAGATGTACCACGACCTGGTGCAGGGGTTTGGCATTGCTGCGCCGGCGGGGTTGCCCCAGATTCGTCTGAAAAAAGCAGACCTGGAGTGGGCAGAGCAGGAACGCAAGCGCCTTTTGGGGGATGCCGCTCAAGATTATGTGCTGTTGCATCCGGGGGCCAGCCAGCTGTCGCAGGAGAAGGGAATTCAGAAGATCTATCCCTCTGCCAACTGGGTCAAGGTCATCAAGGGTTTTCGGGAGCAGCGGCCGGAGCTGCCGTTGGTGCTGGTGGTGGGGCCAGAGGATGAGCAGCTGGCGGAGGGCTTTCTGGCGCAACTGCCGGAGCTGCCGGTGAGCCGTCCTGTCCGGCTGGGGCAGCTGGCGGCCTTGATTGGTGGGGCAACGCTGCTGTTGTGTGTGGACAGTGCTCCCATGCATTTGGCGGTGGCGGTGCAGACGCCGCTGGTGGCGTTGTTTGGGCCCACCGACCCGCTGCGGCTGCTGCCTTCAGAGGGGCCGTTTCGGGCGGTCAAGGGGGCCGATGGGAAGGTGGAGTCGATTGCCCCCGAGCAAATTCTGCAGGTGATCTTTCCGGCCTAGAGCCAAGGTTTTCGTGGCAGCAACCCAGTCCAGTTTCTCTGCAGGCGGACCGAGAAGCCTTCTAGCCTGGGAGATGTGTCCCTGTCTGCTTTTAGCCGGCGGGAGAGCTTGCTTTGTCACCTTGGCTCTCCTAGGCTTGCTGGCGAGCGACCGTAAGGCAGTCAGCATTGCTGTTGACCGGGGGAACTTCTGCCCTCTTGGGGGAAAAGGGCTGGGGAAGTAGGGGATTCTCATGCGGACGAAGGGACTTGAACCCTTACGCCTTGCGGCACTAGATCCTAAGTCTAGCGCGTCTGCCGTTCCGCCACGTCACTCTCACCCATGCTAGCTCGCCCTCTGGGCCAGGGCGACCTGTAGGGCAGCAGTCTCAGCATCATCGTCATCTCGAATCGGAATCCCGCTCCAAGTCGCGAAAAAGAGGTGTGCTCAGGTAGCGTTCCCCAAAACTAGGCTGGATCATTACAATCCGCTTGCCAGCGTTTTCCGGTCGCCGCCCCACCTGGATGGCTCCCGCCAAGGCAGCCCCAGTGGAAATGCCGGAGAGGATCCCTTCTTCTTTGGCCAGGCGCCGGCTGTAGACCATGCTCTCTTCATCTTCCACTGGGATCACCTCATCCAGCAGGTCGCGCCGCAGCACATCAGGCACGAATCCCGCTCCGATCCCTTCAATGCGATGAAAGCCGGGCCGTCCACCACTCAAGACGGCACTGGCCTTGGGTTCAACGGCCACCAGTCGAATGGCTGGGTTTTTCCCCTTCAAAAACTCGCCCGCCCCCGTGATGGTGCCGCCGGTACCTACCCCTGCCACCAGGATATCCACTTGACCATCGGTATCTTCCCAAATTTCCGGGCCGGTGGTTCTGGCATGGATCCGGGGGTTGGCGGGATTGGTGAACTGGCCCAACATGTAAGCGTTGGGAGTGCGGCGGACGATCTCTTCAGCCTTCCAGATGGCTTCCCCCATGCCGCCGGCGCTACTGGCCAGGTGCACCTCTGCTCCGTAGGCTTTCAACAGCAGTCGCCGCTCCAGGCTCATGCTCTCAGGCATGACGATGATGAGCCGGTAACCCTTGGCAGCAGCGGCCATGGCCAGGCCAATGCCGGTATTGCCAGAGGTGGGCTCCACCAAGATGGTCTTGCCGGGGGTGATCAAACCGGCCTGTTCGGCAGCCTCGATCATGCTGACGGCAATGCGGTCTTTCACCGAAGCGGCAGGGTTAAAGCTCTCCAATTTCACCACGATCTCGGCCAGGCACCCCTCCGATTGCGGGATCCGATTCAACCGCACCAGCGGGGTGCGACCGATGAGCTGGGTGATGTTGGCGGCGATTTTCATGGCTAACAAAAAGGAAGAAACCATCGCGGCAGTGGGCCCTAGCCCTTAACTCCGGAGCAACCGAGGGCCTTACGCGAGGCTAACCCTTGAATAAGCTCCTTGGCGTGCCCCTTTCAAGATCTCACTGCCCTTGGCCCAGCATTGAGGGGATCCCTGCATTCCTTGAAGTTTTGAGAGGGAGGGTTACAAAACCCCTCCTGAAAATGAATTAGAGTGAGATCACACCGGAAGGACGAGTCCATTATGCACCTGAGTGACATCACTCATCCCAACCAGCTCCGAAACCTGAACCTGAGCCAGTTGCGCAGCCTAGCCCGCCAGATTCGCGACAAACATCTGCAGACGGCTGCCAATTCCCCGGTCGGCTGTCATCTGGGGCCAGGGCTGGGGGTGGTGGAGCTGACCTTGGCCCTCTACAAGACCCTCGATCTGGATCGAGACAAGGTGATCTGGGATGTGGGGCACCAGGCTTATGCCCACAAAATGCTCACCGGCAGGTACCACAATTTCCACACATTGCGCCAGAAGGGGGGGATTTCCGGCTACCTGAAGCGCAGCGAGAGCCGCTTCGATCACTTTGGGGCGGGGCACGCTTCCACCAGCATCTCGGCAGCTTTGGGCATGGCCATCGCTCGGGATCGGCGGGGAGACAACTTCAAGGTGGTGGCCATCATTGGGGATGGTGCCCTAACCGGAGGCATGGCCTACGAAGCCATCAACCACGCCGGGCACCTGCCCAAGACCAACCTGATGGTGGTGCTCAACGACAACGGCATGTCCATTTCCCCCAACGTGGGAGCGATCCCTCGCTATTTAAACCGCCTGCGCCTCAGCCCGCCGGTGCAGTTTTTGGCCGATAGCCTGGAAGAGCAACTGAAGAATCTCCCCCTGCTGGGATCCAGCCTCAGCCCAGAAATTGACCGCCTCAAGGAAACGGTGAAGCTGGTTACCGCTGTGCAAAACAACAAAGCCGGCATTATCTTTGAGGAGCTGGGCTTTACCTACGTGGGGCCGGTGGACGGGCACAACCTGGCGGAGTTGTTGGATGCCTTTGAGTTGGCCCACGGCATCTCCGGCCCGGTACTGGTGCATGTAGCTACCGTCAAAGGCAAGGGCTACCCGCCTGCCGAAGCGGAACAGGTGGGGTATCATGCCCAATCCCGCTTCGACCTGGCCACCGGCAAGCCCTACCCGCCCACCAAGCCCAAGCCCCCCAGCTACAGCAAGGTCTTTGGCCATGCCCTCTGCAAGCTGGCCGAGCGGGATCCCCGCATCATCGGCATCACCGCCGCTATGGATACGGGCACTGGCCTGGATAAGCTCAAGGAAAAGCTGCCGGATCAGTTTGTGGATGTGGGGATCGCCGAGCAGCACGCTGTAACGTTGGCGGCTGGCATGGCCTGTGAGGGAATGCGGCCAGTGGTGGCCATTTATTCCACCTTCTTGCAGCGGGCCTACGACCAGATCATCCACGATGTCTGTATCCAAAAGTTGCCGGTCTTCTTTTGCTTGGATCGGGCGGGAGTTGTGGGAGCCGATGGCCCCACCCACCAAGGCATGTACGACATCGCCTATCTGCGCTGCATTCCGGAAATGGTGCTAATGGCTCCCAAAGATGAAGCGGAGCTACAGCGCATGGTGGTGACCGGGATCCAGTACACCCAGGGCCCCATCGCCATGCGTTACCCGCGCGGATCTGGCGTGGGGGTGCCTCTGGCAGAAGAGGGATGGGAACCCCTGCCCATCGGCAAAGCCGAGGTGTTGCGCAGCGGCGGCGAGGTGCTGATCCTGGCCTATGGGTCGATGGTGCATCCCAGCCTGCAGGCGGCGGAGATCTTGAAAGAACACGGCATCTCAGCCACGGTGGTCAATGCCCGCTTCGCCAAGCCTCTGGATACTGAGCTGATCCTGCCTTTGGCCGAACAGAGCCGCTTGGTGGTGACGGTGGAAGAAGGTTGCCTCATGGGTGGGTTTGGCTCGGCAGTGGCCGAAGCCCTGCTCGACGCCGACCTGGCAGTGCCCTTGTTGCGCTTGGGGGTGCCGGATGTTTGGGTGGAGCACGCCACCCCTGAGGAATCCTTGGCAGAACTAGGCTTGAACAGTGCCGGGATTGCCGAGCGGATTCGGGCCAAGTTTCAGGCACGAGTTCTCAAGGGATCCCCTGCAGAACTTCCCACTGTCAATTCCTAAATCTATCCTGAATCTATTCTGAGAGGCCCATCCGCCGGTTGAACTGCTCGATAGCGGCTTGCTGCAGAGCTTCTGCAACAGGGCGGGTGCGCAGGAGGATCTGCACATCTCGCAGCAGGTTTTCTCGCCACAGGTTCTCCCGCAACACCTGCAGGCGGGCATAGTTGGGATCCAAGCGCATGGCCTTTGCCCCCAGTTCCTCAGCCCGTTCGGTTTCTCCCCGAATGTAGAGGGCAGTCGCCAGGGCCAAATAGGGCTCTGCTACGGCATTGTTCATCTCTATCGTGCGTTCCCAGCGATCGATGGCGGCGTCGAGATCCCCCTGCTCATAGTCCACCAAGCCCATGTTGTTCATGGCCGGCCAATAGGCGGAATCCAACTCCAAGGTCTTCTCATATTCCTGCCGGGCCGCATCCCACCGATCCAGCATGAGGTAGGCATTGCCCAGTTGGAAGCGGGCATTGGGGTTATCCGGTTGGAGGGCAACCGCTCGTTCCAGGGTTTCAGCAGCGGCAAAGTAGCTGCCCTGCCGCAAATAAGCCGATCCCAGCGAGTAGAGAACAGCCCCATCTTGAGGAGACAGGGCGCGGGCCTTCTGCAACGAGGCAATCGCCTGCTCCAAGTCCCCCAGTTCTAGGTGGACGTTGCCCAAAACGTAGAGTAGCTCTGAGGAGTTGGGCACCATGGACACGGCCAGTTGCAGGCGGCGCAGCGCTTCTTCCGTCTGGCCAAACTGGGCTAACCGCAGCGAGTCGGTGGCCAGTTGTAGCGCTTGGGCCTGCATCAAGCCCCCATTGGGCAGAGGGACGTGCAGCAACACCTGGGCCTGGGCAGAGCTCCACCCTCCCATCCCCAACACAACTGCCAGGCCCACCGACAAGGCTCGCCAGGGCCGGACGGATAACCGGAACAACAGTGGCGGCATGATACCCACGCAATAAACAGGCCATGCCCATGTTAGCTGCAACAGCCGGGGATCCCTACGTCTTGGTGTTCTCTTCTGCAGCGGCCATTTGAAAGGGCTCTTGAGCTGCTCATGCTGATACATTCACGCTGAACTCTCCTGAACATGGTTCAGGAAAGAAGCGATCGCATCCTGCCTATCTCTGTTCGCGTCAGCGGGACGGAGTCCAAACAGGAAGGCGGTATCCCGCAAAGCCCTGAGGAATACCCCCCGAGCGCTTTCCCCCTTCACTTCCCGGCAACCGTTGCGGTGGACTCAAGGATCAGGGGGAAACTTGGTCTACTATATCCCTCTCAATGACTTTTGCCAAACCGCCTAAAGCTCAGTAAATTCAGCAAAGTTCAGGGTTTTGGGGGTTAGAGGCATGCTCTTCTGCCTGTTGCTGAGGGTGCCCCGGCTTACACAGAGGTGGATAGGCCATGGTTTACCAGCCGAGAGCAGCCAAATCAGAGGCGCCGCCACCGCCGCCCCGATTGGGTGAGCAGATCTTCGGCAGCCTTTGGCCCCCAAGTGCCGGCCTCATAGGTGAACAGAGGCGGTGCAGCACCGCCGCCATTGCCGCTGCCGGGCTCAGACTCCCAGGCCGATAACACCGGCGTCACCACCCGCCAGGCCGCTTCAACCTCATCGGCACGGGTGAACAGCGTTGGATCCCCCAGCAGACAATCCAGGAGCAGGCGATCGTAAGCATCCGGTGTACTCGCTCCAAAAGCCGTCCCATAGCGGAAATCCATATCCACCGAGCGAGTGCGGATCTCTGGCCCCGGCATCTTGGCCTCAAAGCGCAACGAGATGCCCTCATTGGGTTGGATACGCAGCACCAGGATATTGGGGCTCACCTCCCGAGCTGCCGATTGGAACAGGGAAAGGGGCACCTGCTTAAAGTGAATGGCCACCTCCGAAACCTTCTTGGGCAGGCGTTTCCCAGTGCGCAAGTAGAAGGGCACCCCCTTCCACCGCCAGGTGTCACACTCCAGTTTCAGAGCGACGTAGGTGGGGGTTTTGGACTGGGGATTGACATTGGGCTCCTGCCGATAGCCCAGCACCGGCTTGCCGGCAATCCAGCCAGGGCCGTACTGCGCCCGCACCGCTGCGGCTGCCACATTGCGGGGATCCGCTAGGCGGGTGGCCTGCAGCACCTTGGTCTTTTCGTTGCGCACCCCATCGCTGCGCAGTGAGACAGGTGGCTCCATGGCCGTCAGGCAATAGATCTGCATTAGGTGGTTTTGCACCATGTCTCGCAGGGCGCCGGCAGTGTCGTAGTAGCCGGCCCGATCCTCCACCCCCACCGTCTCCGCCACGGTGATCTGCACATGGTCGATGTAGTTGCGGTTCCAGAGAGGCTCGAAAATGGCGTTGGCAAAGCGGAAGACCAGCAAATTCTGCACCGTCTCTTTGCCCAAGTAGTGATCAATGCGGTAGATCTGCTCTTCCTGGCAAATCCGCTGCAGGATGCGGTTGAGCTCCTGGGCCGAGGTGAGATCGTGGCCGAAGGGCTTTTCGATCACCACCCGCGTTTTGGTCGGATCGGCCACCATGCCAGCTGCCCCCAGCTGTTGGATGGCCTGGGCATAGAAGTCCGGCGCCACCGCCAGATAGAACACCCGGTGGCCGCGGGTGCCCCGCTCTTCGTCCAGCTGGCTGAGCAGTTGCTTCAGGCGAAGATAGCCTTCTGGATCCCCGATATCCAGGCGGCAATAGAACAGGCGGCTGGCGAAGTCCTGCCATAGGGCCTCCGGCCCCAAGTCCTGGGGGGCAAACTCCTGCACGGCAGCCCGCATTTTTTCCCGATAAACCTCGTGAGTCCAATCGCGGCGGGCCACCCCCACCAAGGTAAACTCCGGCGGCAGCCGTCGCTGCACAAACAGCCGATAGTAGGCCGGGATCAGCTTGCGGGCCGCCAGATCCCCAGAAGCGCCAAACTGCACCACAATACAGGGATCCGGGGTGCGTTCTTGGTTGAGACCAACGCGAAGGGGGTTTTCTGCCAGGGTTACCATAGGCCAGCTTGGCTCAAAGAGAAGGATTGGGAAGAACCTAGGGCACCAGAGAACCCTCCAGGCAGCGCAGCACTTCTTCCACGTTCTCGCGGCTGCCGATGATAAGGGGCACCCGTTGGTGGAGAGATTGGGGAACGATATCCAGGATGGCCTCGGTGCCAGTGGTGGCCGCCCCGCCCGCCTGCTCGGCCAGAAAAGCCAGGGGGTTGGCCTCGTACATCAGGCGCAGCTTGCCCTCCGGTTTTTTCTGGGTGCCGGGATAGAGGTAAACTCCGCCCTGCAGGAGAATGCGGTGAAAATCCGCCACCAGAGCGCCGCTGTAACGGGAGATGTAGCCATCGCGGCGGTGAACATAGCGAACGAAGTTTTGGATCCCTTCGCTCCAGTGGCAGAAATAGCCCTCGTTGAGGCTGTAGACGGAGCCGCGTTCAGGAATGCGGATGTCGCTGCGGGAGAGGATAAATTCCCCCAAGCTGGGATCCAACGTGAAACCGTGTACCCCCTTGCCAACGGAGTAGACCAGTTGGGTGCTGGGGCCGTAGAGAATATATCCTGCAGCCAGTTGGCGACGGCCCGGTTGCAGCAGGTCTTGGTTGTCCGCTTCCGGGCGATCCTCAAGAGGGTGAAGGACGGAGAAGATAGAGCCGACGCTGAGGTTGGCGTCAATGTTGGAGGATCCATCCAGGGGATCGATCATCAGGGCCAAGCGGCTGAGGGAGCAGTTTTCCGGCAGGCGAGCCGGGGTTTTCATCTCTTCCGAGACCAGCCGACACACCAGGCCCGTTTGCTCCAAAGCGCGAATGAAGGCCCGGTTGGCATAGTCATCCATCTGTTGCTGTTCTTCCCCTTGGACATTGAGGCTGCCGGTAACCCCCAGCGCCCCTTCGATCAGTCCTGCCTGACTCAGCCGCCGGGCGATCATCTTGCCGGCCAGGGCAATGCGGTTCATCAGGGCGCTGAAGTCTTGGGCCTCTGCCGTAAAACTGCCAAACTGCTGTAAAACATGACGGGAGAGGGTGAGCACATCCCGCAACATCTCCCGTGAGGACTCCGTCCCGCTAACGCGGTCGGCACTGCTGGGCACTGCAGGCGAGGGGAGAGGAGAGCTGAGAACCATACGAGGCTTCGCCAACACGAAAGAAAAACACCCATACAAGGGATCCCCGACCCCTGCGTCTTGACCCGGAGTGCAAGGACTCGGTCTTGCCAGGGCGATTGGAACCTGGGATCCCTTCTACTAGGTAGGCTGGCCGATTCCTGGCGCAGGTGCAGACAACTTACAGAGTTGCTTCAGATTTGGTTTGGATCCCTCTTGCCGGCAGAGCTAGTGTTCCCCCGAAGAGAGGCGGTAGGATGAGTTCTAGCCGTTTTCTTCCTTGCCCACTTCCTCTCGATTCCCTCTGGCAATGATGGCCAATTCTCCGCTCCCACTGCGCAGCCAAGTGGTCACCCAAGGGGTACAGCGCTCCCCCAACCGCGCCATGCTCAGAGCCGTGGGCTTTCGCGACGAAGATTTCGGCAAGCCCATCGTCGGCATTGCCAACGCCCACAGCACCCTCACCCCCTGCAACATGGGGATCCAAACTCTGGCGGAGCGGGCGGAGGCGGCTTTGAGAACGGCGGGCTGTATGCCCCAGGTGTTCGGCACCATCACCATCAGCGATGGCATTTCCATGGGCACGGAGGGGATGAAATACTCGCTGGTGTCGCGGGAAGTGATTGCCGATTCCATCGAGACGGTGGTCAACGGCCAGAGCATGGATGGCCTCTTGGCCATCGGCGGCTGCGACAAGAACATGCCGGGGGCGATGATCGCCATGGCCCGCCTCAATGTGCCCTCCATCTTCGTCTACGGCGGCACCATCAAGCCGGGTCACTACAATGGCCGCAACCTCACCATCGTCAGCGCCTTTGAAGCCGTAGGGGAGTTCAGCGCCGGGCGCATCTCCGAGGAAGAGCTGCTGGCGGTGGAGCGCCATGCCTGTCCCGGTGCCGGATCCTGCGGCGGCATGTACACGGCCAACACCATGTCCAGCGCGTTTGAGGCTATGGGGATGAGTCTGCCCTACTCCTCCACCATGGCTGCAGAAGACGAAGAGAAAGCCGAAAGTGCCGCCCAATCGGCCAAGGTCTTGGCAGAGGCCATCAAAGCCAACCTCCGCCCCCGCGACATCATCACCCGTAAAAGCATTGAAAATGCCATCTCGGTGATCATGGCCGTAGGGGGATCCACCAACGCCGTGCTCCACTTTCTGGCCATTGCCCATGCGGCAGAAGTGCCCCTGACGCTAGATGATTTCGAGACCATTCGTGCTCGCGTGCCTGTCCTCTGCGATCTCAAGCCTTCAGGGCGGTTTGTGGCCACCGACCTGCACCGGGCCGGCGGGATCCCCCAGGTGATGAAAATGCTGCTCAACCACGGCCTGCTGCACGGGGACTGCCTCACCATCTCCGGCCAGACCATCGTCGAAGTCCTGCGGGATGTGCCGGACGAGCCTAGCCCGGATCAGGAGGTGATCCGCCCTTGGCACAGCCCCCTGTATCCCCAAGGGCATCTGGCCATCCTCAAGGGGAATCTGGCTCCCGAAGGAGCAGTAGCCAAGATTACCGGCGTCAAGAACCCGAAAATTACCGGGCCGGCGCGGGTCTTCGATTCAGAGGAGTCCTGCCTGCAGGCCATCCTCTCCGGCCAGATCCGAGCAGGGGATGTGGTGGTGATCCGCTACGAAGGCCCCAAAGGTGGCCCCGGCATGCGGGAGATGCTCTCGCCCACTTCGGCCATCATCGGCGCCGGCTTGGGGGATAGCGTTGGCCTGATCACCGATGGCCGCTTCTCCGGCGGCACCTACGGCATGGTAGTGGGCCATGTGGCTCCCGAAGCCTATGTGGGGGGCACGATTGCCCTGGTGGAGGAAGGGGATCTCATCACCATTGATGCCCCGGCTCGCCAGTTGCACTTGCATGTGAGCGAAGAAGAGCTGGCCCGCCGCCGCGCCCGCTGGTCTCCTCCTGAGCCTCGCTACAAACGGGGCACCCTAGCCAAGTACGCCAAGCTGGTCTCCAGCAGCAGCCTGGGGGCAGTGACGGATTTAAACCTGTGGGATTAATTCCTCGTAGCCCTGGCGTCTCAACCTAACCTGAAGCGACTATGAGTGCGAGAAAGCGGCAGAGAGAAGGGATCCCTGCCGCTGGGTTTTATGGGCTGACGGCCTCAGAGACAACTAGGTACCGATGATCCCGCCGTCATTTTTGGTGATCACCACCACCGCCGAGCGGGGGTAGAGATTGGGGTCGTAGTCTGGCCAGCGGGAATCGACCTTGCCGGCAGCAAAGTCGTCCTCGCTGGTGCTGGCGCCTGGGTGCTGCACGTTGATGAACATGGTGCGCTGATCGGGAGTGGTGACCACACCGGTGATCTCCTGCCCAATCGGCCCGGTTAAAAAGCGGCGAATTTCCCCTGTATCCGGATCGGCAGCCAACATTTGGTTGTTGCCAAAAGGCGCAAACTCCTCTTTGTTGAGATTGCTTTCGCTGGTGTCGGTCTGGATCCAGAGGCGACGGCTGGCATCGAACCACAGACCATCGGGAGAGTTGAAGATGTTGTCTTCATTGAGGGGCTGGCCCGATAGCTTGCGGCTATCTTCCGGCGGCCCGGCCAAGACAAAGAGATCCCACTCGAAACGGGTGGCTTGAGGCCGGTCGTTGGCTTCCTTCCAACGGATGATGTGACCCCACTTGTTTTTGGGACGGGGGTTGGCAGCGTTCACCTGGTCTTGTTCCCGACGGCTGTTGTTGGTCAGGGTGAAGTAGACCATGCGGGTTTGCGGATCCACCGCTCCCCACTCAGGCCGGTCCATTTTAGTAGCACCGACAAAATCTGCCGCCGTGCGGGTGTTCACCAACACATCTGCTTGGCTGGTGAAGCCGTTTTCCGGGGTTAGACCGTTTTTCCCAAACACCAGCGGCAGCCACTCCCCTGTGCCATCTTCGTTGAACTTGGCCACATACAAGGTGCCATTGTCCAACAGATGTCCACCCGCCGTTTCCTTGCGGTAGGGCTCGGCAGAGACGTACTTGTAGATGTACTCAAAGCGGGCATCATCCCCCATGTAGGCCACAATCGGCTGGCCTTCCACCGGCGGCTGAAACACCACGCCTTCGTGGGCGAAGCGGCCCAGAGCGGTGCGCTTCTTGGGAGTGCTGCTGGGATCAAAGGGATCGATCTCCACCACCCAGCCAAAAGTGTTGGGCTCATTGCGGTAGTCTTGAGTGGCATCCGCAGCGGTGGGGGTGGCATTGAAGCGGATGAACTCGTCTGCCTTGTTGCTGGCCAGCTCCCAGCCGTAGCGGGAAGTCTCGGTGCTTACGCCGTAGCGCTTGTGCTCCCGGGGCAGGTTGGGCTTTTGGTCGGGGCCTTTGCTGGTGTTGCTGAAGTAGCCCGCCCAGTTCTCCTCACAAGTAAGGTAGGTATTCCAGGGAGTGACGCCGTGGGCGCAGTTGTTCAAAGTACCCCGGGTCATTGTGCCTTCAGGGCTGAACTTGGTTTTCACGAAGTCGGATCCCCGCACCGGGCCGTGGATCTCCATGAGGGTAAGACCGGTGATGCGGCGGTTGAGGCGATCCCGCACCACTTCCCAACTGCCATCTCCCTGCTGCTTGATGTGGACAATGCTCACCCCGTGGCCATTCAGCTCTTTCAGCACCTGATCGGGATCGCGGGTGCCGTCAGGATTGGTGGGATACAGGTCGGAATCCAGCTTCTGGCCCACAGCCGCAGCATGCATAAACCGAGGCTCAACGTACTCGTGGTTAAACACCAGCAAACCCTCGGTGGAGCTGCCCTGCCAGGGATCCTTCCCTTCGATGGGGAAGAAGTGCATGCCATCGTGGTGGCTGCCCACCTGCATTCCCTGCTCGGCACCGGTGTTTTCCAGCTTGAACTGTGGATAGGTGCCGGTGATGGGAGTACCCCAAGCCAGCAGCGGTCGGGCAGTGTAGCCTTCGGGCACCACCAGTTTGTCTTCCGCGCTCACAGGAATTGCCTTGAAGCCCAGCAAAGCACTGCCACTGGCGGCTTTTGCCGATTTGGAAGCACTGTTCAGCGCAGGCAAGCCAAAAAAGGTGGCCACCGCCGCAGCAATTCCCCCCTGCAACACTTGACGCCGCTGCAAACGGCTCTCCAGGATGCTGCTGAAAGTGGGGTTGGGAGAGTGGTTACACATAGGCTCGTCCCCAGGACGAAGCTTAGGGCCATGCGAATGGATACTCATGTTGACTTCTCCTCTTGTCTTGACAAGTTTTGTTCAGAAACTTGACGAGTCTTATAAAACAGCACCTAACCCCTGCGCTACTCTATTCGCGCATGAGGATAGGCACTACAAAGTTAGTGGCTTGAAGTTAAGAGAAGACTAAGCTCAGATTAAGCCTTGCAAGTGTAAACAATTTCTTTAGATTGAAGCAGCAGTTTCTTAATCATTTGTTGCAACGAGAAGAAGACTTGGTTTAAGTCAATTAGATTAAGTCAATTAGATCAAGTGCCAATAAAGTAGTCTGCAGTCCTTAGAATTGCGATTCTTATGCGATTCTTAGAGGTCTTTTCGTAACCTAGAGAACAAATACACCCCATCTTGATGGTACAGAAGCTGAAACTGGGTTTCCTTCTGTAAAGCTTCGATCAGGATGCGGGAGAACTCTGGAGTGCTGCGCCACCCCGGATGACGGGTGTTGAGCAACACATAATCAAAGGGATCCCATTGAGAGGGCGGGGATCCATTGAAGCGGCCCTCGTCTGTAAAGTAGATTACAGGTCGCTGGGTGAGGTGAGGGCTGATCTCGTGGGTGGTGAGGACGCCCCCTTGGGTGGTGATCTGGGCAAGAGCCTGTCGGGTTGCCTGCCAAGTGTCCAGGGAGCTGAGATAAATCGAGCCGAAAAAGGTGTATTTCCCCAAGGCCAAAAAGGCCAGCGAAGACCAGATCAGGGGCAGTTTTCCATCTTTTATAAAATGGCTCTGGAAGAGGTGATTTTTCACATTCTCGATGACAGCTAAGAACAAGAAAGGAACGATAGGCAAAGCGTACTGATGCACCAGATCTCGATAGGCGGGGTTGCTGGAGAGTATATTCAAACCCAGGGTAGGCAGGGCAGGGATCCAGGGATCCCAGTGTCGCCAAGAGAGGCCCCAAGCCAAAGGCGCAACCAATAAAAATCCATAAAACAGGGTGTCCAGAGAGAAGACTTTGCTCAAAACCAGCATCGGTCTCAAGATTAAACCTTGAACAATTTCCGCAACAGAATTCCCTAGATAGTCGTAATGAGAAACGGCTGCCGGCTCGCTGCCGCTGAAGTGAGGAATGACCCCAAAAGTGGCTATCCCAAACCAAGCTGATCCTGCTGCAATTGCCGTCCAGCCGCCCACTTGGCAGCGCCATTGCCAGCGTTCTTGAATTCGTCCTCTTTCCCAAAGCAACAGCCAGACTCCCAGAGCGACAACATTGAGAGACAACACTGCTTTACAGCCGAGGATGCCGCTCAAACAGAGAAGGAACCCCCACAATTTTCCAGAGCGAATGCAGAGCACAGCCGCCAAGAAAAGGGGAACGGCCAAAACCTCTGGATGAAAATCAAAAAGGTTGGCGTTAAAAATGGCCGGATAGAGAAGATAGGCTGTGGCAATCACCATTGCTTGGCCGGGATCGACCTTGGCCTGAAGTGCAAGGTGATAAATAGCCAATGCTCCCAAGGTTAACGCCAGGGATTGGAGCCCAAATAGCCAATAGACCGAGGGGACAATGCGGTACAAAAAGCTGATGGGATAGAGAATAAAGGCTGCGTGGTCTCCCAAGATGTGGATCCCTCGAATGGTCGAAAACGGAACCTCTCCCCGACTGATTAGATAGATGGATTGGTCGAAGATGCCAAGATCATATCCTCCAGACTGAAACAGGTGATGCCGGACAACACTACAGCCAAAGAGAATGAAGAAATTAAAAATCATGATTGCCAGCAGAAGTGGAGGCAGAGGACGATCCTTCATAAGAACTAGGGCTTTTGATTTATAGATCTTGGCAAGGTAACTTTATCGCTTTTCTCAGCCTTGCGTGACATCCTAGCGAGATCTGGATTCGGCAGAGGCTCCGCCGCAATTCCGGACATTTCTCTTTCCTCGGGAGTATGAGGAATGGCTCAAGCTTGTTGGAGATAACGATACGGATGAGTTAGGACTGACTACGGCAAGAGGGTGTGATTTGGCCCAAGATGGCAGCATGTCTTGCCCCAGTTGCTTCCGGTAAATTGTTGGTCTTACCTTGCCAGGTTTTATAGGCCAATACCGCGAAGGCAAGGGCCTCTTTGGCCTTAGAAGGGATCCCCACTTGGTCGGAAGTCAACAGGGTTGTGGTCGGCAGTTGCTCCTGCAGCAGTTGCATGAGAACAGAGTTTTGGGTGCCGCCACCGCTGAGAATAACTTGATCTGGGGTCGCGGGCAAAAAGTCCCTATAGGCTTGGGCAATGGAGCAGGCCGTAAACCCTGTGAGGGTGGCAATACAGTCGTGAGCAGATATAAATTGGGTCCAAATTTGCTCCAAATAAAGGGATCCAAAATACTCCCGACCAGTGGTTTTGGGCGGTGCCTTTTGAAAATAGGGATCCCGCATCCATTCTGCAACTTTTTCCCAGTGGACTTGGCCTTGGGCAGCCCATTTTCCATCGCGATCAAAGGCTTGTTGTCCTTGGCTGGCCCGCATCACCGCCAAATCAATCAAAACATTGCCGGGGCCGGTGTCGAAAGCCAAGGGGGATCCCCCACTGTAGAGGCTGGGGAGATAGGTAAGGTTGGCAATACCGCCGATGTTCTGGGCCACACGATGAAGGTGGGGATGCCTCAACAGCAGCCAATCCACAAAAGCTACCAAAGGTGCGCCTTGGCCTCCTGCTGCCATGTCCCGCGCCCGAAAATTGCTCACCACCGGGATCCCGGTCAGCTCGGCAATCACCGCAGCTTCACCGATTTGCAAAGTCGAAGCTTCTGGCCCACTGGGGTTATGCCAAAGGGTTTGGCCATGGCTGCCGATGAGATCGATCTGTTGGGGGGTAAGATGGGCCGCCTGGATCCCTTGCAAGGCCGCTGCCGCAAAAGCTCGACCCAAGCGAAAGTTCAAGGTGCAGATGTGATCTACCGTGCCGGTTTTGGGATCCGCAGCCCGCAAAATCTCTGCCCGCAGCGTTGGGGAATAGGGGATCGTCTGGAAATGCATTAACTCCCACTGTAGGGAATCGTCGCCCTCGATGCGGACGATGGCTACATCGATCCCGTCTACAGAGGTGCCCGACATTAAGCCAATGACAATCATTTTGCTAGCGGCTCAACCAGAGGCTTGAGAAGGTCTAAAGTTTTGCCCCCTTTCCCCTTCCCCTTTTTAGGATACAGGCAGGGTATCCAGAGCTACCGTGTGGGGGACTATGAGTGAAGCCATCCGCTACGACCTTCTTTTGGTGGGGGGAAGCTCCTCCAACTTGATCTTGGCCCACCGCCTTTTGGATCTGGCCAAGCTCTCTGGGCTGAAAATCTCTATTGCCATTTTGGAAAAAGCCCGCCAATTCGGCGGTCACATCGTCAGTGGCGCCATCTGCAACCTCCAAGTGATCGCCAAGCTCTTCCCCGATTTTGAAAGCCAAGGATTTCCCCACGAAGGCCGGGTGGAAGCCAATCACTTGAGCGTGCTGGGATCCCAACAGCGCTGGGATCTGCCGGAAGCGGTGATCCCGCCGGGATTTCGCAAGCAGGGGCAGTTCATTCTCACCCTCAGCCACGTCATCCGTTGGCTGGCCGAAACCCTGCAGGAAAAAGCCAAAGGGATCCCGAACGTTACCCTGGATGTGTTCCCTGGCTTTGCCGCCCATGAAATCCTCTACGACGGGGAGCGGGTGATTGGGGTGCGGGCGAGCGATTCCGGCCAAGTGTACGAAGATTGCATCTTTGCCGAACTCACCTGTTTCGGCGACAAAGGCTTCATTTCCAAAGATCTCATCGAGAAGTTTCAACTGCGCCCCAACCCGCAACTGTGGTCGGTGGGGGTCAAAGAGGTGTGGCAGATCCCCCAGTCCCGGCAGGGGCAGGTGTGGCATACCTTGGGCTACCCGGTTTTGGATGGCAGCTTCAGCGGGGGCTTTGTCTATGGCCTCAAAGACAATCGCCTGGCCTTAGGTCTGATCATCGGCCTCGACAGCAGGAACCCCAACCTTAACCCCCAGCAGCGTCTGCAGGAGTTCAAGGCTCACCCCTGGATCCAGTCCCTGATTGCCGGCGGCAAGTTGCTCAAGTACGGGGCTGCCGTGATTCCCGAAGGGGGCTACCACAGCCTGCCCACCCGGTTTGGCGTTGAGGGAGCCCTGCTGTTGGGGGATGCGCTGGGGGTGTTGGATGTGGGCAGCTTGGCCGGGGTGGATAATGCCATGGAAACCGGCTATCTGGCGGCGGGCCTCATTCACGATGGCTTCTTGAAAGGGGATCTGCGCATCCAGGCCGACTACCAAAGGGCGGTGATGGAAAGTGCAGTGGGGCAAAACCTCTACCGCAGCCGCTACTTCCGCGAGGCTTTTCTGGAGAACTCCCGCCTGCTGGAAGAATACTTACCTCAGGTGTGCCGCAGCGTCGATGCCGGCCACCCCTGGCTGGGATCCCTGCGCTGGGGCCTGCAGGATCCCGTTCGCCGCGGACGAGAAACTCTGCGCGCCTACACCCTGCTCACCGGGCGGGTCAGCCCCAGCGAGCCACCCCCGCGAGGCTATGTGGCCCCCCACGCCGCCATTCAGGCGGATTTTGTGGCCCCCACAACCTTGGCTCCCCAGGAATTGGCCGCTCGACCGGGCTATTTCTCGCGGCCCGATGCGGTTTTTTTCGCGGATCCCCGCTACCCCGAGGGTAACCGTCACATCCTGGAGTTCGACGCCGAAACCTGCCGCCGGTGCATCGCCGCCTACGACAAGCTGAATCGCCCCACCCCCTGCGTTGCCGACTGCACAGCAGAGGTACACCACATCCGCGACCAAAATGGCATCCGCTCCCATGCCATGTCTTTGGAAAACTGCATCCAGTGCCGCACCTGCGAGATCATCTGTCCCCACTTAAACTTGCGGGTCAACCCCAGCTACGAGGGATCCGGGCCGGATTTCTATGGGCTGTAGCCGTTGCTGAGGTTAACTCAGTTCGCTGCAGCTCGCCTGATCCTGGGGGTCTAGCAACTGAGGTGAATGGATCTGGCCATCTTGGCCGACGATCCCAGGGATCCAAGCAACCTTGGAAATTGGCTAGGTTGGGTTAGGGCTTGTTGGAGATCTTTTGTCGGTGAGCGATTCTTTGGATGTCCAGGCTCCTCTGCCCGCCATTTTGGCCGATCTGCAAGAAGCTCTGGAATCCCTGGGGTTGGGCCATCTTCAGGTACAAGCGCGGCTTTCCGGCCACCGCCTGTTGCTGCGCCTAGAGGGGGATCCCCTGCCTGAGCCGGATGCTTTGCTGGAGAGCCTCTCGCCGGCATTGGAGCACATGGCGCTGACCCACAGGCAGCGTCAGGTGGAGCTGTTTGGCTTTCTGGCCAATGAAGGGATCCCGGAATGGCACTGCGAGTGGCGCTACCAGCCCCAGCCCAACCCCAACAGCCCTCTGTATCGCGCTCAGCGGGGGGATGAGGTGGCCATCCAGCAGGTGTTCAATTACCTGTTGCGTCCAGAAGGGATCCAAGCACGGGTTCATTTCCATCCCAAGCTGGGCCTCTTGCAGGTGAACTTGCAGGCGGCAGAAGCTCCGGATCCGGCTTGGGCTAAGGATTTTCTGCGGCGAGCCTTGACCCGTCTGGAATGGACTTTCTTGCAACGGCTGCGGCTTTCCGGGCAAAAACTGGGCTCCTTTTTCCCGGCCTGGAGCCAGGAGTTCGATCTCAAACAGCCCGCCTTTTGGCAGGCCCCCCAAGTGCCCTTGACCGGGCGCTCCCCCATCTCAGAGAGAGAAATCTCTCCGCTGGATAAGCCGCCACCCCCTTCTCCTGCCTCCCAGACTGAATCTCCGGGTGTCAGTTGACGGAGGAGATAGTAAGTAGCCGAGCGTTTGCAGCCGCTGGCTGAGCGTATTCTGAAGGACAGTGCTCGTTGGGGTTGGCCATGCGGGTTGTTTTTTTCGGCACGCCAGAGTTTGCCCTGCCTTCGCTGCAGATCCTGTTGCAGCCGCAGTCTCCCTTTGAAGTGGTGGGATTGGTCTGCCAGCCGGATCGGCCCCAGGGACGGGGACAAAAGGTGCTTCCCCCCCCTACCAAGGTTCTCGCCCAGGCCCACGGGATCCCGGTGTGGCAGCCTGTCCGCCTGCGGCGGGATCCCCAAGTGCTGGCGGCTCTGGAGGCGCTGGCTGCCGATGTGTTTGTGGTGGTGGCCTACGGCCAGATCTTGCCCCTGACGGTGTTGCAGATGCCCAAGCTGGGCTGTGTGAATGTGCATGGATCCCTGTTGCCGGCCTATCGTGGCGCTGCTCCCATCCAGTGGGCCATTGCCAACGGCGAAACCGAGACCGGCGTGACCACCATGCTCATGGATGAGGGAATGGATACGGGGGCCATCCTGCTCCAGGCCAAGCTACCCATTGGGCCAGAGCAAACCAGCCTAGAATTGGCACCCCAACTGGCTCAACTGGGGGCAGAACTCTTGGTGGAAACGCTCTTGAAATTGGAGAAAGGGGAACTCACCCCTATTCCTCAGGATGGATCCCGGGCAACCTACGCCCCTTTGCTCAAAAAACAAGACTTTCACCTCGACTGGCAGCGCCCTGCCCAGGCCTTGCACAACCAAATCCGCGCCTTTTCTCCCGACTGTTTCACCAGTTTGAGGGGGCAGCGGATCAAAATTGTCCGCTCTGCCTCTCCTCAGTTGCACCCACCCCCTGGCGATCTCCCCCAAGGCAGCCCTGGCGAGGTGGTGGGATTGGCCAGGGGAGAAGGGATCTACGTAGCCACAGGAGAGGGATCCCTATTGATCCGGCGGGCGCAGCTGCCTGGCAAAAAAGAACAGTCCGCTTGGGACCTGGTCAATGGCGGCCAGCTCAAGGTGGGGATGCGTTTTGAGCCACTCCCGGATGCTTGAGAGCCATACAGGGATCCCTTGGGCGTGGTCAACCCAAATGGTGGCGAATAAATGGTGGCGAATACAGTAATGAATGAAACATTTCCGTTGCATTACTCCCCTCTCCCTCTGGGAGAGGGTGAGGCTTACTCCGGCTGGGGAAACTCCTGCCAAAGGGTGGTGCGTTGGCGCAAGCTGAGGAACTGTCCGCCGCCCAAGATGAGGTGGTCCAAAACCGGGATCTGTAGCAGTTGCCCCGCTTGCAAGAGTTGCCGGGTGAGGGCAAGGTCTTCTGGGCTGGGATCCAAGCTGCCGGAAGGGTGGTTGTGGGCCACCAGGATGCGGCTGGCTCCTTGCTTGATGGCGCTGCGGAAGGTTTCCCGCGGATGGGTGAGGGTTTCGGTGGCTGTCCCCCGGGTTACGATCTGCTGGCCAATGAGGCGGTGCTTGATATCTAGGTGCAAAACGGCAAAATGCTCCTGGGTCTCCCACATCAGGTCGCCGCTCAGGGCCATGGCTGCCTGTTCCGGCGACTCGATCACCGTGCGTTCTGGCGGGCGACCCAAAAACACCCGTCGCCCCAGCTCGATGGCGGCCAACACCGTTGCTGCCTTGGCCGGGCCAATGCCTTCGATCTGGATCAGCTCTCCGGCTTCCACCTGGCGCAACTGGGCCAAGGGATCCCCTTGGGCTTCTAACTTTTTCAGGAGCAACTGGGCGAGGCCGACTGCTGAGAGTTTGCCCGGCCCCTGTCCGGTGTTGAGCAGAATGGCCAGCAGCTCGGCGTGGGAGAGGTGCCTTGCCCCTTGGCTGAGCAGCCGCTCGCGGGGACGATCTTGGGCAGGAATATCGCTGATGCGCAGCACGTACTGGCTCATCTGGGGCCTAGGGAGGAGAAGAGGTTTTTTTCAACAGCCAAAAGGGACTGCGGCGCTCGACGACCCGCCAAGATCCCAGAATGGCTGCCTGTTCGCCCTCGGGAGCTGTAAGTTCAGCTACAAAGGGATCCCAGGTAACCAGGTAGTCGGGCGCCTGCCCCTGGGCTTGCCAGTCGGCCAGCTCTTCTGGGCTGGCGGCGTAGGGAACCTGCAGCGGGCCATAAAAATAGGGTACAAAAGAGCGAAAGCCGTACAGGCCCACCGTTCCAGAGAGAGCCGGCTGGGCGTTGTTTTCGGAAGTGGCAAACTGCCGGAAAAAGTGGACGGCTCCTCCCTGGGTGTGTTGCAGCAGGCGGGGGAAGACCCAGCACCAGGCCAGTTGGGCGCTCAGTCCGGTGGCCAAGAGCAAAACTGTCCAGCCCCAAGCCCGCCGCCGTCCTCGACTCCAAAGGAGAATTCCCAGCAGCAGGATCGCGGCGGGGACGTAGGTCAACACCGGCCACTCCACCTCAGCCTGCAGGTATCCCAGCACCAAGCTGCTGGAAAAGTCGTCAGGGATGCCGGCAAAGACCCATGCTTGGACTAGCCCAGCGGGATCCTGGGATCCCAGCCAGGGCAGCAATAGCCACAGGGCCAGCCAAAACAAGCCACTGAGCAGGATCCAGGCACTTTCCCAAAAACTGGGCCCTCTTTTCTCAGCAACCAGGCGCTGCAAGCGCAGGGCAGCAAAGTAGGCCCCAATGGGGTACAGCAGCGAGGTGTAGTGAACCAGCTTGGTTTGCACCAGCAGCGAAAACAGGGCCAGCACCACCCCAAAAGCCACCAACAGCAGAGATTCTGCCCGCCGAGTCAAATCCACCGAGCCCACGCTCCTGGGGATGGGCTGCAGGATCTCGGCCAAAGCCAAAGAACCCCAGGGAAAGCACCCCAGGGCAAAGGCCAACAGATGAAAATAAACCGGGCCGGGATGCCCATCTGAGCTGGTGAGGATGCGCCATTGGTAGCGCCCAAACTCTTCCACCCATTCTGGCCCCCGTTGCACCCCCTCCAACGCCAGCCAAGTGAGGGGAACAGCCACAGCTAGGCTGAGGAAAACCAGGCTCTCCCCCCATCGAAGGGGAGGATCCCGTTGCCAGAGCTTGTAGAGGATCCAGATAGCCAGGGGCAACACCAGCCCCACCGGCCCTTTGGCCAACACTGCCAAGCCCAGGGCCAGCGCCCCCACCGCTCTCCACCTGCGTCCAGAGTACCCGGCCCGCCAGGCCTCCTCGGCGGCCCAAAGGGATCCCAGCCCCACACCCATGCCCAGGTTGAGTAGCGGGTCGATGAGACCGGTTTTGTAAAAAAACAAGGGCAGGTAGCCCGTCAGCAGCAAGATCCCCCATAGGCAGCCGAACCCCATCCCGCCCAGACAGGATCCCCACCCCACCAGCAGCGCCACTGTGATCCCGCCCACCCAGGCATTGGGCAACCGCGCCGCCCATTCGTTCATCCCCAAAACAGCCATGGACAGGGCCTGCAGCCAAAAAAACAGGGGCGGCTTTTCAAAAAAGGGCTCCCCGTTGATCGCCAACGAGAGCGGATCCCCGCTGGCCAGCATCTGCCGCGCCAAGCTGGCGTAGATCAGCTCATCCCAGTCGAACAGATAGGGGATCCCCTGACCTACCCACAGCCACAGGCCGGCCAAAAGCCCCATCCCCAGGGATCCCTTGAGGCGGCCCAGAAAGCTAGGCATGGAAAGCTTCTGAAGACACCACCCGGCCCACGCTCTGAGGCGAGCGCAGGAGGCGGAGCAACTGGGCTGCCAGAGCGGATCCCTCTGTCTCTACCGGAATCTCCACCCCACACCAACGGCTGGAGCTACCCTGCAGGGCAGCTATCCACTCCGGGGCAAGGGATCCCCGCGCCACCCCGATCAATTGCGGCAGAGGCTCCCGACGATACAGCCCAATCCAGCGCAAGCCCAGTTGAAAAGGCCCCGGTCGGAAACGGGGGTTCAAGCGGCCATCCGCCTCAAACTTGCTCAACATCACCTGCAGAGAGCAGATCTGGCGAGTATTGAGCGCAGGAGCCGAAGGCACAAGGCGGGCGCGGAACGTGGCAACCATCTCCGCAAAGGGGATCTGAACGGTCTGCTCTTCTCCCGGCGCAGTGTCGAACGCATAGCCGTAGGCGGGGCTGTCCCAGCCGCCTTGATCCCGCAGTAAGACCTTATACCGCTGCCCATCCCCTCGCAGGCGCAGCTCCAGACCGGCAAACCCCGACAAGTCCAGCGGCGGCTGCCAATTGCGGGTGCGCGTGGAAACAAACCCCCCAAAGTTGGCCGTGGAAACCTGGCCTGCGAACAGCAGCTCCTCCTTTCCCCAGAGCAGTTGGCTTTGGCTCGCCCCGCCCATCACCACATCGTCCAAAATGCCCCAAAACCGATGCAAATCCGGGTTGGGCCGGCGAAAGTCGAACAGCATCCGCTCCGTTTGCCCACTGCTGCGCAATTGCTCCAGATAAGCCTTGGCCGTTGGTGGATCCCCCAAACCTAGGATCACGGTTGCTGTCGCCCAATCTGGCGTATGGCTCACCTCCACGCCCTGCTGCCGCAGGGCCTCCGCCAACCCGTCAGGCAAACCTTCCCCCACCACCCCTATCTGGATAGCGACCGGCTCGGAAAGAGAAGGTGGCACAAAATCATCCTCCACGGCCTGGAACCCATTCTGAACCCGACGCCATACCTCAGCCCAAGGCAGGGCCTCATAGTAGGTGAGCGTGTTCCAGAACCGCCCCAGATCCCAAGGCATGAGTCTACCTCATCTCTTCAGAGGTCTATCCCGGATCCCTAGCTTAGGGCAGCGCCGAAGAACTCCACCGCTTCTGCCAACACGTCTAAAAAGCGATCCACCTCCGCCAACGTGTTGTACAGGTAAACACTGGCTCGGGCAGTGGATTGTACTCCCAAATAGCGATGGAGGGGTTGAGTGCAGTGGTGCCCCGCTCGAACGGCAATGCCTTGCTCATCCAGCAAAGTAGACAGGTCATGGGGATGGACAGCCTCCACCGAAAAGCTAACCAGCCCTGCCCGTCGCGCCGGATCCTTGGGGCCATAAACCGTAATACCCGCTATGTGCTGGATCCCGTCCAACAGGTGGGTAATCAACCTTTGTTCATGGGCATGAACCCGCTCCAGACCGATCTGGCTCAAGTAATCTACGGCTGCCCCCAGCCCCACCGCCTGGGCAATCGCCGGCGTACCAGCCTCAAATTTGTGGGGGATATCCGCATAGGTGGCGTGATCCCAGTACACATCGGCGATCATCTCTCCCCCACCCAAAAAAGGGGGCATCGCTCGCAGCAGCTCCCGCCTGCCGTAGAGGACGCCAATCCCCGTTGGGCCACACATCTTGTGCCCCGAAAAGGCCAACCAATCGCAATCCAGCGCCTGGACATCCACAGGCATGTGGGGCACGCTCTGGCAGGCATCCAGCAGAACCTTGGCTCCGTAACGATGGGCCAGTTCAGTCATCTCCTGAACGGGGTTGATGGATCCCAGCATGTTGGAGACCTGGGTTACCGCCACCAAGCGGGTGCGGTCGCTGAGCAAAGACCGGTAGTGCTCCAGATCCAACTCTCCCTCTGGCGTGATCTGGATGAACTTGAGGTGGGCTCCCGTCCTTTGGGCCACCCATTGCCACGGGATCAGGTTGCTGTGGTGCTCCATCACCGAGAGGACGATCTCATCCCCCCGCTCCAGATGGCTCAAGCCCCAACTGTAGGCCACCAGATTGATGGCTTCGCTGGCATTGCGGGTGTAGATGATCTCTTGAGGAGAAGGCGCGTTCACAAACCGAGCGATCTTTTCCCGCGCCCCCTCATAGGCATCTGTGGCTTCGTTGCTCAGCGTATGGACCCCACGATGCACGTTGGCGTTGCAGTGTCGATAGTAATGATCCATCGCCTGCATAACCGCCAGTGGCTTTTGAGAAGTGGCGGCATTGTCAAAGTAGATCAGCGGGTGGCCGTTGACCTGGCGCTGCAAAATCGGAAAATCTGACCGCACCTGGGCAGCCAGATCGAAAGAATGGTCAAGCTTGAGAGAAGAAAGGGGGGATACCGCCATAGTCTGCGCAAAAGGCCTGCTTCCCTCAGTATGACATCGCTTCCGGCCAGCCTTCGGCAAACCCATCCGCCCAATCCCTTCCAGCATCCAGGGATCCCTTCCTCCCTGACCTGAAAGCGAAGCTTGTCACAAAATGTAACTTTGTGTTAAGTTTGGTTACAGCAACCAATACGAGGTATTAGCAATGCAATCGTCTCCCAGAATCCCTTCTCGTCTGGACTCCGCTTCTGTTGCCCAGTACTACGACACCACCAACGACTGGATCCCAGGCTGGACAGAGCAAGCGGAGCGTTGGAATGGACGCTTGGCCATGTTGGGCTTGGTGATCAGCATTGCTACAGAAGCGGTGCTGGGCCACAGTGTTTTTGCCAGCACTCTCGCCCAGTGGCTAGGTCTGCAATAACCTGCAATAATTTGTCGAAGAACTTTTCGGTAGAGCCACATTGGACATCTCACAGACTTTCTCTTCGGCTTTGAGATGTTACAGCTCTACCCTTTTTGGGAGCTTTTTCACCCTTCAATCCCTATCTCGACAGTCCGATGATGCTTGACAATCCCTTCCTCCCCTACATTGCCGTCATGGTGGCCGGGCTGGTGGCCGCTGTTGTGATTGGCTCGATGGCTTTCTTCAACTCCAAGCGCCCTGCTGGCTGGGAAGGCGCCGGTCGCCCGCGGTACGTGCCGCAGTACGGTCAAGACGGCGATACCCCGCCGGAGTGGGAGATTGGCTGGACGGAGAAGGCCGAGCGATGGAACGGACGGCTGGCCATGCTGGGGTTTGCCATCAGTGTTGTGGTAGAGGCCATAGTGGGCCACAGCGTGTTTGCCTCTGCACTGGGGATCCGCTGATCCCAGTTGAAAGCTGTCTGATGGCTGGAAGAGTTGGAAAATGGCAGCCGGAGAGCTCCGCCTCTCTTCTTCTGGCTTTGACTCAGCCTTTGCCAGTACCCCAAGCTGGAGCTGGCCGCAGATGCAAGTCACTGCTGGCCTTCAGCCTTTACCACTGGATAATCTTTTTCTGAACAGCTGTCATGCACATGGCAACGCGGGCGTTGATCTCATCCTCAGAGCCGAAAATATCTAGCTTTTCTTTGAGCCTTTGGATACAGTTTTGTACGGTCTTCTTGCTGGTGTGAATGCGATCGGCAATGGCCTGATCGGTGAGGGCTTCTTTGCAGAGCAAGTTCAAGACCTCAATTTCTCGTTCTGTCAGCTTCGTAAGACCGCGCAACTCCCGCGGCATGCGCAATTCTCCATTCAGGGCGCTTTTGGCCCCCTCCAGAAACACGGTGCGCCGTTCCATTTTGTTGACCGCGGCAAACCCACCCTGGTGTTTGCTGATCAGGCCCACCAATGGAGTTAGCAGCAGCGGCTCGCTGGAATAGGCCATCACATTTAGGGTGGGGTAGTTCTCAAAGATATGACGCAGGAACTCTAGGCCAGGCTCGGCAGACTGCTCCCCGCTGGTTTGACCATAGAGCAGATCGGCTACAACCAAGTCTGGTTGTTCCCGCTGCAGGCGCAGGATGGCGTCCATGGGATTGGTGACCGTAATACATTGAGCATCTGCTGCAATGCGTTGCAGCCACTCACAGTTGTTTTGAGCCACCTCTGGATGATCTTCGACGATCAAAAACTTGAGCGGGGCAGTGGGGCTTTCAACCTCGGGCATCAATCCACTCCTCTAAATCCTTATCTTGTAGTCCATTCTCTGCCGAGCGAGCTTGGCCGAGATGCGTTCGTCGGCAAGGGATCCGTCTGCAAGCATAGCTCCCAGCCGACTACCCCAGTGTAGCCTCAGGTAGGGGCTTAGAGGTGAGCCTGGGGGGGTGGGAAAGGACAGGTTAGGCTAGAGGGTGACGTCGACTGGATCTTAACTGTGGTACCCCTGCAAGATCGCAACCCAACCACCCGCACAGCCTATGTCACTTATGCCCTGGTGATCGTTAACATCTTAATTTTTCTGTACCAGCTAACCCTGTCGCCACAAGAGCTGGCAGCTTTTTTCCGGGAGTGGGCAGTGGTACCGATAGAGTTGACGGCCAGTTTTCGAGGGGAGATCACCTCTTCGTCGCGTCCAGAATGGGTAACCCTATTCACCTCACAATTTCTGCATGGGGGTTTTCTCCACATTGGCGGGAACATGCTTTTTTTGTGGGTTTTCGGCAACAACGTTGAGGATCGCTTGGGCCATGTGCGCTACCTCATCTTCTACCTGACTTGCGGAGCTTTGGCTGCATTAACGCAGTGGTTTTTCGATATGGGATCCCCCATTCCTTCACTGGGGGCAAGCGGCGCTATTGCTGGCGTATTGGGAGCCTATATTTTGCGTTTTCCACGGGCCGAGATTCTGACCCTGGTGCCCTTGGGTATTTTTATCACAACCCTCTACGTTCCGGCTTGGGTGTTCCTAGGCTTTTGGTTCATCCAGCAAGCTTTCTACGGCATTGCCAGCCTACAGACGCCTACCAATATCGGTATGCAGGGTGGGGGAATTGCTTACTGGGCCCATGCGGGCGGTTTTGTGTTTGGGGCCATTTTGGGGCCGCTGATGGGGTTGTTTTCCGGCAAAAGCCCTTATGACCGCCAAATGACTTGGCAACAACGTGACAGGGATCTGTTTTGATTTGATCAGCTTTGATACTTTCTCAGTCTATTGTTAATCGGATAGCAGCGTGATGGGAGAAAGCCATGGTCAGTCTATCTGCCAAGCCTCTAACTCTGGAAGACTTTCTACAACAGCCGGAAACTCAGCCCGCCAGCGAGTTCATCAAAGGAGAAATTATCCAGAAGCCCATGCCACAGGGAAAACATAGCCGTCTCCAACTAAAACTGGGTAGCTTCATTAACGAGATGTTGGAGCCTTCTCAACTGGGAATGGCATTTCCAGAGCTGCGCTGCACCTTCGCCGGATACGCGATTGTGCCCGATATTTCTGTGATCCCCTGGGATCGGATCCCTGTAGATGAAGATGGCACCATTCAAAATCTCATCCCCTTTTGCCCTGATTGGATGATCGAGATTCTCTCTCCCAATCAAAATCCAATGAAGCTGGTCAAAAAAATCTTGATCGGCCTGGATCACGGCTGCCAAATGGGGTGGGTGGTGGATCCCGAAGAAAGGGTTGTTTTCGCCTACCCTGCCGGGCAGCAGCCGACAGTACATGAGGATCCCCAAGAGGTGATCCCCACTCCTGCGTTTGCCCAAGGGATCCAACTGACAATCGCAACTTTGTTCGGCTGGATGCAAGTTCAAGCTGGCGAGAGCCACAAGTCCAATGCGGGATAGAAAAAGAGTGGATCTCCTTCCATCCCTCAATTCTCAATTCAAATTCAACATTCAGTTGTTGTAGAGGGCAGGAGCTTGGGCAACCGTCTCACCAGTTTGGGGCAGTTCCTGCCGCAGCAGCGCCACCAAGGCGTTGGTGGATTGGTCGTAGAGGCTGGTCACCAGCTTGGGGTAGAGCCCAATGCCAATGATTGGGATCAGCAGACAGGCGATGATGAACACCTCGCGCGGCTCGGCATCCACCAACTCTTCGTGTTCGGTGAGCTCTTTGTTCTCCGGGCCAAAGAAAATCTGCCGCAACATCGACAGCAGGTAGATGGGGGTCAGGATCACCCCAACTGCCGCCAGGAAAACCACCACCAGCCGGAAGGGGAGAGAGTAAGCATCGGTGGTGGCCATGCCGATAAACACCATGATCTCGGCCACAAAGCCGCTCATGCCGGGTAGGGCTAGCGAAGCCAGGGAGCAGGCGGTGAACATGGAGAAGATCTTGGGCATCTTCAGGCCAACGCCGCCCATTTCCTCCAGCTCCAGCGTATGGGTGCGGTCGTAGGTAGCCCCCACCAAAAAGAACAGGCTGGCCCCGATCAGCCCGTGGGAGATCATCTGCAGCATGGCGCCGCTCATGCCGATCTCCGTCAGGGATCCGATGCCGATGAGCACAAAACCCATGTGGCTGATGGAAGAATAGGCGATCTTCCGCTTCAGGTTGCGCTGCGCGAAAGAGGTGAGGGCCGCAAAGATGATGTTCACCACCCCCAGCACGATCAGCACCGGCGCAAAGTAAAGATGAGCATCCGGCAGCATACCCGCATTCATGCGCATCAGGGCATAGCCCCCCATCTTGAGCAGGATCCCGGCCAGCAACATGTGAACCGGCGCGGTGGCTTCTCCGTGGGCATCGGGCAGCCAGGTGTGCAAGGGGAAAATGGGCAGCTTCACCCCATAGGCAATCAGAAAGGCCCCGTACATCAGCAGTTGGAAGGTGAGCGGATAGGTCTTGTGGGCCAGATCCGTCATGTCAAAGCTGATGGGATCCCCGTAGAAGGCCATAGCCAGACCTGCCACCAGGATAAACAGGGAGCTGAGAGCCGTGTAGAGGATGAACTTGGTGGCCGCATACAGGCGGTTGTATCCCCCCCAAATGGAGAGGAGCAAGTACACCGGGATCAGCTCCAATTCCCACATCAGGAAAAACAGCAACATATCCTGCACGGCAAACACCCCGATCTGCCCGCCATACATGGCCAGCATCAAAAAGTAGAAGAGGCGAGGTTTGAGGGTGACCGGCCAAGCGGCCAAGATGGCTAGGGTAGTGATAAACGCCGTGAGCAGGATCAGGGGCATGGAGAGGCCATCAGCCCCCACCGACCAACTCAAGCCCACTTGGGGTACCCAGGTGTAGCGCTCCAGCAGTTGCAAACCTGTCTGGCCGGGATCGTAGCCGACATAGAAGCCGGCCAGCAGAATCAGCAGATCCGTGACCGCAATGAACAAAGCAAACCAGCGGATCCGCTCGGCCAACTTTTGTGCGTAGGCGCGGGTACTGGGATCCCCAGCCGGTGATGGGATCAGGGGAATAAATAGGGCGGCCAACACAGGGTAAGCGATGACCGTGGTCAGCCAAGGAAACTCGTGCAAGCTGGGCAGCGCCATGGATGTAACCTCGCTTGTGCCATACCATCAGGGGGATCCCTGCCGGCTGCAATCCGACAGCCCTTTACCAGAATCGCCCTTGAGTATCTATGCTTAGCAAATCTACAGGATTATCTTAAGGCTCCCTCTCCCTTTGCGTTGGGATCCCTGGGATGGAGCAGATGCATGGGTGGATGTTGTACCCGAAAATCAAAATACAGTCTTCCACTGTTCTCACAAGGTAACCGATCTCATCATGCCTCAGCCCAAACTGATCATCCACGGCGGAGCCGGCAGCGCCCTGGAAGGGGAAAGCAGCCTGGAAAAAGTGAGGGGATCCCTGCAGCAGGTGGTGGAGAGCACCTACGAGCTGCTGTTGGCTGGGCAGAGTGCCGAGGCGGCGGTGATGCATGCCTGCCAGTTGCTGGAGGATGATCCGCTCTACAATGCCGGGACGGGGTCGGTCTTGCAATCGGATGGGCAAATCCGCATGAGCGCCGCTCTCATGAACGGGGCCACCCAGTCTTTTAGCGGGGTGATCAACGTCAGCCGAGTTCAGCATCCCATCCTCATGGCCCAGGCTCTGCAATCAAGCCCGGATCGCGTGGTGGCCGAACAAGGGGCAGCAGAGCTGGCGCGGGAGCTGCAGTTGCCGGTCTATGACCCGGCCACTCTCAATCGGGTTCAAGAGTGGGTGCAGTTGCGCCAAACCCATCCCCCAACTAGGGTTCTCACTGCTCTGGCCATGGGCACGGTGGGGGCGGTGGCGCTGGATCAACAGGGGCAAATCTGTGCCGGCACCTCCACCGGCGGGCGGGGGTTTGAACGGGTGGGGCGAGTAAGCGATTCGGCCACTCCAGCGGGAACCTATGCCAGTGCGGCGGCGGGAGTCAGTTGCACCGGTGTCGGGGAAGATATTTTGGATGAGAGCTTGGCGGCGCGGATTGTGATTCGAGTGGAAGATGGCCTCAGCCTGAAGGCTGCCATGGCCAAGTCTTTTCAAGAGGCCCGCCAACGTCGCCGCTCCTTTGGGGCCATTGCTCTATCGCGCTCGGGCGAGATTGCCTGGGATACCACCACCGACCTGCTGCTGGCCGCCTACCACGATGGGCAGGGGATCGGCTTGACGATCTAAACTTCTAGCCGGGCTTGCGGGATTAGACCTGGACAAGCCTGAGGCGGTTGGATAAGAGTAGGATAAGAGTAGAAATAGTACTTAAACAAACCAAGTCTGCCCCCTGGCGGGCCACTGTAGAGCGTTTATGGCACTTCACGCGGAGTTGCACCGTCATTTGGGCGGTTCGGTTGTCCCCCGAATTCTGTGGCGCTATTTTCACCGCCAGGGATCCCCTTTGGCAGAGCGCTTTCCCACCTATGCCGAGTTTGAGGAGTTCTACACCCGCCCGCGCAACACCCTCGAGGATTACCTGGAGCTGCACACGCTGGTGGAACAGGTGCAGACCCTGGAAACCCTGCCCTATTTTATCTACCGCCTGCTGCGGGGAGCCTACATCTTTGAGGATCTGGCCTACCTAGAGATTCGCTACACCCCCTACCTACGCACGGATCCCAGCCTGGATGAGGCGGAGCGCCTCAAGCAGATGCGCCAGGTAATCGAGACGGTGGGGCAGGCCAGCCAGCAGCGAGAGTATCCCATCGTCACCACCCAGATCGTCTGTTTGCATTCACGCCTGCCCAGCCACATCAACCGGGCCATGGTGGAAGCTGCCGCTGAGTCGGAGTATGTGTGTGCCATCGACCTGGCCGGGGGAGACAAGCCCTACGGCGAACGGATGGACGAGTGGATTGAGCTGTTCAAGTATGCGCTGGCCCGCGGCCTAAAAACCACTGCCCACCTGTACGAAACTTTGGATGGCTGCTACCCACAGTTGCTGCCCTATGTCTCGCGGATCGGCCACGGCATTCAGATCCCCCTCCACTATCCAGAATTGCTGCCGGAGCTGGCGCGGCGAGGCCAATGCCTGGAAGTTTGTCCCACCACCTATCTAAAAACGGGAACTCTACCCAGTTTGGAGCCCCTCAAGATTGTCTTTGACCGCTGCTTTGAGGCGGGGGTGGATATCGCCATCTGCACCGACAACGCCGGCTTGCACAATGTACGCCTGCCGTTTGAGTACGAGAACCTGCTGACCCACGACATTATCGATTTCGAGCAGCTCAAACACTGCCAGGAAGCAGCTTTTCGTCACGCTTTTGCCTGGCCCTATAAGGGGCGTCCGGCCTCATTGTTGTCGGAGTTACAGCAGGGGGTATCTGCTTCTTTGGTGGCTCTCTGATCCCCTCAGCGGGACGGAGTCTTTATTCTTCATCCGAGCTTCTTGAGAATAGGGAAGGGATCCGTAACAGAGACAGGGGCAGCTTTCGCAAGGGAAATAACCGCTTGGATCCCTTGCCCAGAGCGATGCTGAGGGGCATCCGAGGGTGGATGAAGCCCAACAGAATCCAATGCTGAGTCTACTGAGCCAAGCATGAAGGTCTATATCAGTGCCGATATTGAAGGGATCGCCGGCATCAGCCATTGGGATGAGGCCACCATCGGCCAGCCGGGTTACGAGGCATTCCGAGAGCAGATGACCCGAGCAGTGATCGCGGCTTGTGAGGGATCCCTGGCTGCCGGAGCCACGCAGATCACAGTCAAAGATGCCCATGACTCCGGGCGGAACCTCATCCCCGAACGGTTGCCGGAGCCGGTGCAACTCATCCGCGGCTGGAGCGGCCACCCCTACTGTATGGTGCAAGAGCTGGATCGCAGTTACAACGCCCTGATCTTGATCGGCTATCATGCCCGCGCCGGATCTGCTGCCAACCCCCTCGCCCACACCTACACCACCGAAGTTAGCCAAATCCGGCTGAACGGCCAGGCCATCGCCGAGTTTCACCTGGTCAGCCTCACGGCTGCCTATGAGGGAGTCCCAGTTGTGTTTGTAGCCGGAGATGCGGAGGTGTGTGCCGCAGCGAAAGCTTATGACGCCCACATCGAGACGGTGGTCACCCACAAAGGGATAGGCCAGTCGGTCATTACGCCACATCCGCAGCAGGTTCTACAGGCCATCCGCCAAGGTGTAGAGGGATCCCTGAGGCGGCTGTCGGCCTACCGTCCTCGCCCACTGCCGGATCACTTTCAATTGGAAGTGGACTACAAGGATCCCGCTCGGGCCTACCGCAAGTCTTTTTATCCCGGCTGCCGGTGGATTGCCGATTCCACGGTTCGGCTGGAAGTTTCCGAGTGGTTTGAGGTGTTGCGGGCTTTGGAGTTTATCGTGCTCACCTAGCCAGGGATCCAAGCGGCATCTGGATGAGGCGAGCAGCAGCTTCCCTGAGGCTGGTCTCGGAAAGGTCAGACAGCTCAATCCGGGCCCGAAGGCGATTGAAGTTTTGCTGCAGCCCGTGTCGATAGGTGGGGTCGTAGTGCTGCTCCAGCAACTCCTGCACAAACTGCGGCCAGTCTTGGGCGTCGATCAGCTCAAACCAACGCTGCAGGCGGGCCTGGCCAAGACGGGACTTCAGAGGCAGCAATTTTTCCTTCAGCGCTTGGGGGTGAGCAATCCAGTGGGGATAGTGGGCGATCAGCCCCTTCACCCGCTCCTCTAGAGGCAACTGCACTTCGACACAGTCGGCTTGGGTGAGGGCTTGCCAAAGGGCAGGGGGCAGATGGAGCTGGCCCACTTTGGCACTCTCAGCCTCCACCCAGACTGGCTTGGCGGGATCCCACTGGAGAAAAACCTGCACCAGTTGACTTTCAAAGCTCTTCTGACTGGGCTGTGGCACCCCCCACTCGGCCCCCAGAAGGGATCCCCGGTGACAGGCCAGCTTTTCCAGATCGAGAACTTGGGATCCCTGTTGGCGCAGATGGTGAAGCAACTGGGTTTTGCCGCTCCCTGTTGGTCCGCAGAGCACTCGGTAGGTAAATTCCTGGGGCAAGATCTGCAGCTGTCGGCGCACCCAGGCCCGGTAGGTTTTGTAGCCACCTTGCAAAACCGTAACCTGCCAGCCCACCTGGGACAACACCAATGCCAAGCTGGCAGAGCGCTGCCCTCCCCGCCAGCAGTAGATTAGGGGCCGGTAATCGCGATCTTTATCGGCAAAATGGGTTTGCAAGTGGCGACTGATGTTCTGGGCCACCAAGCTTGCCCCTCGTTTGCGGGCTGTAAAGGGATCCACCTGCTTGTAGAGCGTGCCCACCTCCGCCCGTTCTGTATCGTAGAGTACAGGCAAGTTGATGGCTCCCGGCCAATGATCCTCTGCGAACTCTGCCGGAGAGCGCACATCGATAATTTCGCTGTAGGTGTGCAGCCAGGGCTCTGCAGTGAAGTGAATCGGAGGAGACACAAACCTGTGGATGGAAATGGCAAGCTAGCGCAATCTTGAACAGTTTCTAGCTTAGCCAACGCTGCTGCTCAAGGAAGCCCAGGGCTAACCCTAGCCTATCCCCTCGCAGGTGGACTTCTCGCTTTTCCAAAAGTTTAGGCAAGGTCTCTGGAACATGCAGGATGCCATTTGCCGCTCTCAAAAAAGTTATAGAGGTTTTCAGGCTCTCCAGGTGCCACCTCAGATAGAAAGGTGAGCTCGGACTTTTTCTTCGTCCATTTGGTCAGTCGGCCCCTCCATGATAAGGGATCCATTTTCCATAAGATAAAAGTAATCGGCCAGACTTTGGGCAAACTCAAAATACTGCTCCACCAGCAACACCGAAACGCCCCGCTCCTTTTGAATACGGGTGATGGCTTCTTCAATCTCGATGATGATGGAGGGTTGGATCCCTTCTGTAGGCTCATCCAGGAGCAAAAGTTTGGGCTCTGCCACCAAAGCCCTGGCGATGGCCAGTTGCTGCTGCTGCCCACCGCTCAAATCCCCACCCAGCCGTTTAAGAAAAGAACGCAGAATTGGGAATAGGTCATAGACAAACTCAGGTATGATCCGTTCTCTGTCCGGTGCCGCTTCTAGCCCCACCAGCAGGTTTTCCTCAACCGTTAGGCGGGGAAATATCTCTCGACCTTGGGGTACATAGCCAATACCGGCGCGGGCTCGCCAATTGGGAGGGTAATGGTTGATAGGACGGCCCTCAAAAGCAATTTTGCCTGTGCAGTCTTTCAGAAGTCCCATCAGGGCTTTAAGTGTGGTGGTTTTGCCCATACCATTGCGGCCCAGAAGGCAAACCGCTTGGCCGGGAAAGATCTTAAAAGAGAGATCCTTCACAATTAAACTCTGACCATAGTAAACCCTCAAGTTGGAGACCTCCAGGAGAGGCCCGGATCCATCTCGGGATAAGTTTTGTGTTGCGGTCGCGTTTTCCGTATTCATAGGCCTGCGCATGAGTCGATTAGATACAGAACTATAGCCTCTTTGCTTAGTTTTTCCCCTTGTGGGATCCGAGATAGACCTCAATCACTCGCGGGTCGTTTTTCACATCCTCAAAGGTACCTTCGCACAGCACCGAGCCTTGGTGTAAAACGGTAACCTTGCGGGCAATTTGTCGTACAAACACCATGTCATGTTCGATCACCAAAATGGTGTGGCTTTGGGCTAAGGATTGAATTAACTCTCCTGTAGCTTCTGTTTCTTTGTCCGTCATCCCGGCCACGCATTCATCCAGCAGCAGCAAATCCGGATCTTGAGCAATCACCATGCCGATCTCCAGCCATTGCTTTTCTCCGTGGGAAAGCAGCCCTGCCGGAACCCGATCCTTACGGCTGAGGCCAATGGTTTCCAAAAGAGCATCCGTTTTTTCTCGCAGATGCTTTTTGCCCAATAGGGTGGAAAAAACCCTTTTGTCAGGGTTGAGGGATAGCTCCAAGTTTTCTCGCACGCTCAAGTTTTGATAGACCCGCGGCGTCTGAAACTTGCGCCCAACACCCAAAATCGAGATCTCGTGTTCCTTGAGCTTGGCCAGATCCTTTCCTTTGAACAGCACCCATCCTCGGGTGGGCTTAACCTTGCCCGTCAGCACATCGAGAAATGTAGTCTTACCCGCCCCATTGGGACCGATGACCACCCGCAGCTCCCCTTCCTCCAGAGAGAAGTTCAACCCATCTAAAGCCTTAAAGCCGTCGAAGCTGACGGTGAGATCCTGGGTTTGTAAAATTTGTCGGGTGGCGGTGGGAGCTGCAGTAAGCATGGGGATCACATCCAAGAACGGAAAGGGCAGAGGGCGAACAGGGTTCTCAACCCATCAAACTCAACCCATCAAATAAATAAGAGAGGACACTTGGCATCGCTGGCTTACCCATCAGATCTGGGATCCTTTTACTCTGAACTTGCACCTTGCGTATGATGCACATCGACAGAAAGCCAGATTTAAGCTGGGGAAGTATCTGCCAAGCGCCTGCGCCAAAGCTGGACAGTGACCCAAAGCTGCCTGCCTTGGGTGCGCACCCAACCCACCAGTCCATCCGGCAACACCAGCACCACCAGCAGGAACAATCCCCCTTGGAAAAACAACCAAATTTCGGGAAAATTTTCGCTCAGCAAGCTCTTGGCAAAGTTAACCAACAGAGCCCCCAGCACCGCCCCCACCAAACTGGCCCGACCGCCCACCGCCACCCAGATTACCATCTCAATGGAAAAGGGAACGGCCATCGCATTGGGAGAGATGATCCCAGTTTGCAAGGTAAACAAAGCTCCGGCAACACCCGCCAGGGCAGCAGACACGGCAAACACCAGAACTTTAAAGCCGGTGGGATCGTAGCCGGAAAAACGAACCCGCGGCTCGTCATCTCGAATGGCTACCAGGATCCGACCGAATAGGCCGCTGGTCAGCCAACGACAGAGAAGGTAAGCCAAAACCACCGCCAGAACTGTAGTGACATAGACAGCGAAGCGCATCTCGGACGAGTTGACATCCAGGCCAAACAAAGTCTGGAAGTTGGTCAGGCCGTTGGTGCCATTAATTAAGCGCTGTTGGCCGTTGAAGAAGTTAAAGAAAATAATCGTGATGGCCTGAGTTAGAATGGAGAAATAAACCCCTCGAATGCGATTTCTCACCACCAAATATCCCAGGGCTGCTGCCACCAAAGCCGGGATCAAGACAACAGCAACAACCGTGAACGGAAACGAATAAAAGGGGTACCAAAACCAGGGCAATTCCGTTACCCCATAGAGGCTGAAAAACTCCGGTATCTGACCTTCCGGCAATTGCAATTTCAGGTGCATCCCCAGAGCGTAGCCCCCCAAGGCGAAGAACACCCCATGCCCCAGGCTGAGCATGCCGGTATAGCCCCAGATGAGGTCGATCCCCAAAGCTACAATGCTGAGGGCCAGAAACCGCCCCAACAAGTTGAGCCGAAAGCCAGACAGCACAGTTGGGGCCACAAAGATCAAGGCCAGCACCAAAACGATGAGGATCCCGGCCTCCCACAGAAGCTTGCGAGAAGAATTGGGATCCCCACCCGCGGCGGGAGCAGCCACTTCATGATCAGCACGGGGGGAATGAACCAGTTTCATGGGCTTTGTGAGGGAGTAGAAGATGGAGAGTCTGGTCCTAGAGTTTTCGCCAAGCGAGATCATTCCCTAGGCATCCACCATACGACCTTTTTCGGGGAAAAGGCCCCGAGGTCGCACCTGCAAAAAGGCCACGATCAAAGCAAAGACCATCACCTTGGCCATGCTCGTGGTGGCAAAAAAGTTGAGGGTATCGGTCAGGATGGGCACGTTGGGAAAAATCAAAGCCAGCGTCCCGGAACCGATGACAAAGTTGGCAATCCCGATCCCAAGCGCCGCCACAATACTGCCTAAGAGCTTACCAACACCCCCCACGACGACCACCATAAAGGTATCCACGATGTAGTTCTGGCCGGTGTTCGGCCCCACGGATCCCAGCAGGCTGACCGCCACGCCGGCTACTCCCGCCAGACCCGAACCGATGGCAAAGGTAAGGGCATCCACCTTTTGCGTGGGGATCCCTACACAGGCACTCATGGCCCGATTCTGGGTAACCGCCCGGATGCGCAGCCCCCAGCGGGTGCGCTGCAAGAAGAAGTACAGCCCTAGGATGCAGAAGACAGTGAGGGCGATGATAAACAGGCGGGTATTGGGCAAAAACAGGCTGCCCACCGGGATCCCACCCCCCAGCCACCGGGGAGCCGTCACGTCTTTGTTCTGGGCGCCGAACCAAGGCTGGGTAACCGCCAAAGCACAGGTTTGCGCCAGCACCCGCCCCCCCACCGATGCAATGGCCGTGGAGAGCACCAACAGCAGCGCCAGTGTCCACCCTTTGAGGCGCGGCCAATCCGTTCGCCTGGCCAAGAGCCACCAGCCGCCAAAAAAGAGCACCGCGAAGGCCCCCAAGCGGAAAGCCAGCACCCAATTGACGCTGCGCACAAACTGCTGCAGGATCAGGCTCACGCCCCAGGTGGCCAAAAGGGTCTCCAAGGGTCGGCCATACAAAAAGCGGATCACCCCCCGCTCCAAGGCCAGCCCTACCAGAGCAGTGACGGCAAAGGCTGCCACCAAAGCCGGGAAGATATACAGATCCCGCCAGGGATCCCCTAGGGGACGAAAGGCATTTTGAACCACAAAAGTGGTGTAGGCCCCCAACATCATCAGCTCCCCATGGGCCATGTTGATGACCCCCATGAGGCCGAAAACAATGGCTAAGCCCAGAGCGGCTATCAGCAAGACGGTGCCGATGCTAAGGCCGTTAAACAAGCTATCCAAGAGCAAGGTCATCGGCAGGGGATCCTCCTTCCAACTAAACTAGGGAGGCTAACCGAGCATCTAGGCGGGATCCCCGACCCTATCCAAACGGCAAGGGATCCCAGCCCTGGCCAGGACTAGCTGACTTTGTAGCGACCGCCCTTGGCCGGATCTGACCAATCGCAGGCAAAGCCCTTGGTCTCTGCCACAAACTGGTTCCAGGGCTGCGGCTCCACGGCATCCGTAGAAAAGATGACATCAAACAAACCGTCAGAGCGCACCTGGCCGATCCGCACATACTTGGTCAGGTGGTGATTGGTGTTCATGGTTACCAAGCCTTCTGGGGCATCAAAGGTCTGGCCATAGGCTGCCTGCCGCACGGCGTCGATTTCCACTGTTCCCGCTTTTTCCACTGCCTGCTTCCAGATGTAAACCATGATGTAGGCGGCTTCCATCGGGTCGTTGGTGACGCGGTTTTGGCCGTATTCTGCCTTGAAAGCCTCCACAAACTTCTTGTTGGCAGGCGTATCCACCGTCATAAAGTAGTTCCAGGCGGCGAAGTGCCCTTCCAAAAATTCGGGGCCAATGGCCTGCACCTCTTCTTCGGCAATGCTGACGGACATGGAAGGATAACGATCTGGCCCCAGCCCTGCCCCTTCCAGTTGTTTGAAAAAGGCCACGTTGCTGTCGCCGTTCAAGCTGTTGTAGATCACACCGCCATTGGGAAGAGCGGCCCGGATCTTGCTGATGATGGGGGTAACTTCTGTGTTGCCCAAAGGCAGATAGTCTTCACCCACCACTTTGCCCCCCAGGGCTTCCAACTGGGCCTTGATGATGGTGTTGGCCGTGCGGGGGAACACATAGTCGGATCCCACCAGGAAGAACTCTTTACCTTTATTGTTGAGCAGCCATTCCACGGAAGGCTCGATCTGCTGGTTGGGGGCAGCGCCGGTGTAGAAGATGTTTTTGGAGCACTCTTGTCCTTCGTACTGCACGGGATACCAGAGCAGGTGCTGCTTGGATTCAAACACCGGCAACACGGCTTTGCGACTGGCCGAAGTCCAGCATCCAAACACCGTTGCCACCTTGTCCACATCGATCAATTTGGTGGCTTTCTCGGCAAAGGTTGGCCAATCGGAAGCCCCGTCCTCGATAATCGGCTCGATCTGCTTGCCCAAAACCCCACCGGCGGCATTGATCTCTTTGATAGCCAGCTTTTCCGCATCCACCACGCTGGTTTCCGAAATGGCCATGGTGCCGCTGAGGGAGTGCAAAATGCCAACGCGAATGGTCTCTCCCTGGGCGTAGGCGGGCACAGACCGCTTCACCCAGATCTGCGGCCCCAGGGCAGCCCCGGCTCCGGCCAGAGCGCCCATTTTCAGCACTTGACGACGATTAAATGATAGAGCCATCGGTGATCTCCGAAACGAAGTGAGTGCAAAGGGTATTAAGAAGTCCAGTTGTTGCAGCAGCCCGGCCAACGGGGGGAAGCACCTAGCTCATCACCTCGCCCATGTGTTAAATTTGCCCAACTGCAGTCGGCTGAGGCTTTCACCGAATGCCTTCCCAACGTCAACAGGGGAAAGGCTAATCCTGCAGTCGAGAAAGCGTTGTGCATCCCTGTTGCCTTAACGTGTTCCATCAAACCCATTCAGCCCGGAGAGAATTGTATCGCGGGATACCTTTTCCCAGAATCCGAGCCCTTTCCCCACAGGCTGTAGGCAGAGGCAGGGATCCCTTGCTGCCGGCATAATAGGGGTTCTGGGGTCGAGAATTAGTTGAGAGTTAATAGCTTATGGTGCAACAGGCCGGCTATGGATCTTGGCGATCCCCGATTACCGCTGACCTGGTGGTGACGGGATCCCTGCGCTTGGGACAGATGGTTTGGGATCAGGGGGATCTCTACTGGACGGAGGGCCGCCCGCAAGAAAAAGGGCGCAATGTGTTGATGCGGCGCTCTGCCGACGGGATCCTGGTGGAGCTGACACCGGCACCTTTCAATGTGCGGACACGGGTGCATGAGTATGGGGGTGGAGCTTATTGGGTGTCGGCAGGGGTAGTGTATTTTTGCAACTTCGCTGACCAACGGCTCTACCGCCTGCTGCCGGGTTCGGATCCCCAGCCCCTGACGGAAGCAGGCCCCTATCGCTACGCCGACGGGGTGGTGGATCGGGCGCGTGGACGCATCCTCTGTGTGCGGGAAGATCACAGCCGCCAGGGAGAGCCGGAAAACAGCCTTGTCTCGATTGACTTGGAAAGCGGATCCCAGCAGATTTTGGCTTCTGGGCACGACTTCTACGCCAGCCCGCGCCTCAGTCCAGACGGCCAGACCTTGGTATGGCTGACCTGGGATCACCCCCAAATGCCCTGGGACGGCACAGAGCTGTGGCGGTCTGAGGTGAACCCTGACGGCAGCTTGGGAGAACCTCAAAAGCTGGCCGGTGGCCCTGCCGAGTCGATCTTCCAGCCCCAGTGGTCACCGGAGGGGGATCTCTACTTTGTTTCCGATTGCAGCGGCTGGTGGAACCTCTATCGCTGGGATCCCCAGGGCCCCATTCCCCTCTGCCCTATGGAAGCGGAGTTTGGAGAGCCGCAGTGGGTGTTTGGCCTGAGCACCTACGGCTTTGCTGGGGATGGGCGCATTCTGGCCTGCTACCAACAGGGGGGTCTGTGCCATTTGGCCTACCTGGATCCCCAGTCGGGGCAACAGGAAGAGATCCCTTTGCCCTACACCGAGATCCACAATCTGCAGGTAAGTGGGGAAAAAGCCGCTTTCCTGGCCGGATCCCCGACGGAAGCCACTGCCTTGGTCTGCCTAGACTTACCCTCCAGCCAAGTGGAGGTGGTGGCCCGTTCCAGCAGCGTGGCGGTGGATCCCGACTATCTGTCGATCCCAGAGCCCATTGTTTTTCCCACCGGTGGCGGCAAGGAAGTGGCCTACGCCTTCTTCTATCCCCCCAAAAACCGAGACTTTGTTGCCCCTGCTGGCGAAAAGCCACCCCTGCTGGTGAAAAGCCACGGCGGGCCCACCGGAGCGACGGCAGCGGTGCTCAACCTAGGGATCCAATACTGGACCAGTCGGGGGATTGCCGTTTTGGATGTGAACTACCGGGGCAGCAGCGGCTACGGACGGGCCTATCGGGATGCCCTCAAAGGCCGGTGGGGCCTGGTGGATGTGGAAGATTGCATTGCCGGAGCTCAATTTTTGGCAGAACAGGGCAAGGTGGATGGGGAACGGCTGCTCATTCAAGGGGGCAGCGCTGGCGGCTATACCACGTTGGCGGCCTTGACCTTCCACAGGGTCTTCCGAGCAGGTGCCAGCTACTACGGGGTGAGCGATCTGGAAGCCCTGGCCCAGGAGACCCACAAGTTCGAGTCTCGCTACTTGGACAGCCTTATTGGCCCCTACCCAGAGCGACGGGATCTCTACCGGGAGCGTTCCCCCATTCATCACCTGGAGGGCCTCAATTGTCCGGTTATCTTCTTCCAAGGGTTGGAAGACGCCATCGTGCCCCCCAATCAGGCGGAGAGGATGGTGGCAGCCCTACGGGCCAAAGGGATCCCAGTGGCCTATGTGCCCTTCGAGGGAGAGCAACACGGCTTTCGCCAGGCGGCCAACATCAAACGGGCTTTGGAGGCAGAGCTTTACTTTTATGCCCAGGTGTTGGGGTTTCCGCTGGCAGAACCTCTTGAGCCGGTTCGGATCGAGAACTTGGACACCTGATGATGACTGCTCAATGGGTCGAATAGAAAGGGATCCCGTCCCATCTATGGCCCATTGTTGCTCCACAACGCTGTCGCGACAGAGCAGCCCCTCTATGATGGACTTACCAGCCAACCCGGATGGAGTCATCGATATTGCTCCGCAACACTGTCGCGACTGCTGGTAAGAGAGCTGGTCATGAGCGTCAGTAGCCCTTCCTTCCGTGAACTGCCCATCTTAGAAAGCGGCGATCGTCTCACCCGCGATGAGTTTGAACGGCGCTATCAAGCCATGCCTCAGCTCAAAAAAGCCGAGCTGATTGAGGGAATTGTTTACGTGGCATCTCCCCTCAGATATCGCCGACATGGCAGACCACACAGCCACATCATGGCCTGGCTGGGAGTTTATGAAGCAGCAACGCCGGGGGTTGAGTCGGCGGGCAATCCAACCGTTCGCCTGGACTTGGACAATGAGCCGCAGCCAGATGCCATATTGCGGATGCACGAATCTTGTGGGGGACAGTCCCGCATTAGCGAGGATGACTACATTGAGGGTGCACCGGAGCTGATTGTGGAGATTGCCGCCAGCACAGCTTCCTACGACCTGCATGATAAGCTGCGGGCCTACCGGCGCAACGGCGTGCGGGAATATCTGGTCTGGCTAACCCAAGAGCAAGCCTTTCGCTGGTATGTCTTCCAGAATGGAGAGTACGTGCAGCAACAGCCCAATGAGTTGGGCGTTTTGTACAGTCGGGTGTTTCCGGGGTTGTGGTTAGCCGTGGACGCGCTGCTGACGGGCAACATGCAGCAGGTGTTGGGTGTGCTGCAAAGGGGAATTGAGTCGGAGGAACACCGAGAGTTTGCAGCGCGGTTGGCAACCCGAGAAGCAGAGGCTGGAGCCTAGGCCATGAGTCGGAGGGACGGGTTTGCGCTCGCAAAGGCTCAGGTTAATGGCTGTGGGCCAACAGGTTGGGCTCGAAGACAGCCATCTCCAACCGAAACGGGATCCCCATGTGGGCCAGCCAGTCCTGCAGGGGATCATCGGCCAGCGCCAGGATCTGTCCTTGGAGGGAAACGTGGGCCGGGCGGTGCCAATTGCCCAGTTGATGAATCACCTGGCCCATCTGGATGGGGTTTTCAGGTTGAATCAAGAGCACCGGTTCGGGTTGGGCTCTGACCCGAATGTGTCGCTGCGCATCCGCATAGAGCAGATCCCCATCGTGAAGATGGGTGCCCCGAGGCAGCATCAACTGGATCTCGGTGCCCCGATCGCTCACCAGCCGTTGCCGGGATCGCTGGCGGTCGTGCCAAGTGAGGGCAACCACTTCCAATTGGCCGGGGATCCCCTCTGGCGGCTCGTCCAGCAGTTGCGTCACCGTAATGGCCGCGGGCTCCTCTCCCGCAGCATGGGCATCTTCGCTCATGTTAGGGACTCCAGATACTGGCTGAGGTCTTCTTGAAGGCGAGAGAACTCCACCTCAGTGGAAAAGCGCAGCCCTTCCGTTTTCACAGTAACCAAGACCTTGGCTGCGTGGGGGCCAGCCCAGATGTTGGGGTTGCAGAACATCTCCAAAGAGAAGTCGGCAGCAGAATGATGAAACTCAACCGGATCCTGAGGCTGCTGCCGGGAGCTGCCCGAGCGAACCTTGAGCCGCTCCAAGAGGATTTGCAGGGCCTTGTGCCATTGTTGTGCCACCTCTGGCGAAAGGGAGAAACTGGCCGAGCCGGTTGCGAAGTTGAGGGCAAACTGAGGAAAATGGGTAGTCATGGAGGCCCGTACCGTTCGCGAAGTGTCCTCTGGAGGGCAGCATTGGACAACAACAGTATCTTACGTCAGCTCTTGCTAATGGGCGTGGGCACAACCACTCTGCTGGCAGAACAGTTGAGAAAGGCTGCCGACGACTTGGTGCAGAAGGGGCAGCTCAACCCAGAAGAGGCATCCAATGTCATCAACAACCTGCTCAACCAGGTGAAGGCCGAGCAGAGTAACTTTGAATCCTACGTTCAGCGGCAGGTGCGCAACGTCCTGCAGGATCTGGGCGTGCCCCGCCAATCGGAAATGGACGAGCTGCGGGGGCGGCTGGATCGGCTGGAGCGGCAGGTGCGCAATTTGGAGAATCAGGTTTACCGCCGGTAGCCGAGCTGAGCCTTCCCCTTTTGCCGGCTTTCCTTTGCCGTTGGGCAGGGTTTTGCCGAACGTTGCGATACCCTGAAGTCCTCTCTGGGAGAATTCATCAAGTTCCCATGCCAAGCGAAGTTTTGACCATCACAGGCCGAGGGATCCCCCTGCTGGGCAACGACATCGACACCGATCGGATTATCCCGGCCCGCTTTTTGAAGTGCGTCACCTTCGACGGCTTGGGCCAGCACGTGTTTGCCGACGACCGCGCCCAGGATCCCGGCCAACACCCCTTCGATCAGCCTCAGTACCAGGGAGCCCAGATCCTCGTGGTCAATGCCAATTTTGGCTGTGGCTCCAGCCGGGAGCATGCCCCCCAAGCGCTGGCCAAATGGGGGATCCGCGCTCTCATCGGTGAAAGCTTTGCCGAGATTTTCTTCGGCAACTGCTTGGCCCTAGGGATCCCTTGTGTCACGGCACCCCCGGCTGTGATTCAAGCTCTGCAGAAGGCGGTGGCCGAGGATCCCCAGCTCCAGTTGACGCTGGATCTGCCCAACAAACAGGTGCGCTGGGAGGCAAATACCGCTGCTGTGGAGATCCCCCAGGGAGCCTGGCAAATGCTGGTGCAGGGCACCTGGGACGCCACAGGACAACTGCTGGCCGCCCAAGCCCAGATTCAGCAAGTAGCCGCTTCTTTACCCTACCTGCGTTGGCAGCGAGCCCGTTGAGCAATCCTCTCCCCCCTGATACCCATACATGGCTGGGCAGTGCTGACCCAGATTTTCTGGATTTGGCGATCCGGGAGATAGAAGCTGCGGATCCAGAGGCTGCCGTGCAGCGGCTAAAGGAAGCACCTGGCTTGGTGTGGGTATGCAGCCAACGCTCATTTGCTGACCTGGCTGAGGCTTGGCAAGCTGACCCGCCCATTTTTTTACGCCACATCTGCCCCATTCACCAAGAACGGCGGCTGGCCGAGGGATCCTTAGTTGAATTGCGCCTTGATGGGGAAATGTTGGCAGCCATTGACCCCGCCCTCAGCTTTTCGGTTCAGACGCGCCTGTTTGGAGAGCCGGCTCTCAAGCCCTTCCAGGTCAATGAAACCCTGGCCGAACAGGTGATGGCAGCGGTGGGATCCCCCCTGGAGGTCAAAGACCCACAGCAGGTAATCTCGGTGGTGATCCTGGCTCAACCGATGGGCATTCGCGCTTGGCTGGGCCTATCCTTGGCTGCCCAGAACCTCTCCAACTGGGCCGGTGGGATCCATCGCTTTCGGCGGGATCCAGAGCAGATCAGCCGCTCCGAGTTTAAGCTGCTGGAGGCCATCCAGGTGTTTCAGATTCCCTTGGTGCCGGGGGGACAGGCTCTGGATCTGGGGGCAGCACCGGGGGGATGGTCGCGCATTTTGCGCCTATATGGCCAGCAGGTCACGGCAGTGGATCCGGCGGACTTGGACGAGCGCCTCAGCCAAGATCCGGGGATCTGCCACCATCGCCTCAGCGCCCAAGCCTACTTGGCCCGTGGCCCAGGCCGGTTTCACCTGATCCTCAACGACATGCGCATGGATGGCCCGGCTTCCGCCCACCTGATGGTGGCTTTTGCTCCCCATCTGGAGCCACAGGGGAGAGCTGTGATGACCCTGAAGCTACCCCACCAACACCGCCTGCGGGTGCTGCGGCAAAGTCTGGAGATTTTGGGTAGTGCCTTCCCCCTGGTGAGAGCCCGCCACCTGTTTCACAATCGCAGCGAAGTCACCCTCTACTTGCAACAGGGGATCCCTGCCCCTCAATCTGCCGTTTCCACCACCTGAATCTCCCGACGGAGCACCATTTCGCGAATGGACTCCAGCAAGCCTATCTCTTCGGGGGAGATTTTGCCGTCGGCCCGGATGGCGTTGACGATTTGATCCACCTCTGTGCGGGTGAGCTTTTTGTCTTCCAGCGCTCGATCCACCAGCGCTTGCAATTGCGAAAACTCCATAAGGCTCCTCTGCGCTTGAACAGGTCTTGTCGCCTCATTTCCTCATCTAAGCTACCCGCGCTGCCCAAAATCTCCTGCAAGCGCAAGATTCTCTTCAGGTATCCTAAAGAAAACGTGAAACCCACCGAGAGGAAGACATCATGGCTGGCCCGGATCCCAGGAGCACTGCGCACGATTGCGCCACCCTCTGTCGAGATGGCTGTGTCTTGGGAGAGGACTGCCCCCACCGAGAGGCGGCTCGCCAAGCCGTGGCCTTTGTCATGAGCACCGACTGGGAGACCTTGATGCGGATTGCCGAATCCAAGAACCTGCCCAAAAGCTCCCCTCAGGAGGAGATGGATCCCCTGCAGTTTTTGGAGAACTACCGCTTGGGCGGGTAGGCCCCAACCAGTCTCCCTAAGGACAAGGGATCCCTGCTGAGGATCCAGGGGTTTTGAGCCATACTTTTGAGCCATACTGAGTTAGGTGGGATCCCTGGATTCTATGGTTTGGCCTTGGATCATCATTGGGTTAGTCCTCATTTCTGCCGAATTGTTTTTGCCAGAATTGGTTGCCGGCTCGGTGGGGCTGGCGGCGCTCTTGGCGGGGCTTTTGGCTTATTTGGGGCTGCCGATCTGGGTACAATTTGCCAGCTGGATTGGGGCATCGGTGGTGTTGATTATCCTCAGCCGCCGTCTGGTGCCCCATGGATCGGTTCAGGTAGAGGAATCTCGCGAGGCGCGGGCAATCACCCCCATTCCCCCAGGCGAACGGGGGCGGGTTTCTTATCTGGGTTCCACCTGGAACGCCAAGTGCAGCATTCCCAACCTGGAAATCCAAGCCGGGCAGGAGCTCTACGTGGTGGAGCGACAGGGGAATACCCTCATTGTCATGCCGGCCAAGATGCTCAAGTCCTGACCTGGACAAATGTTTGTTTCCCTTGTTGCCTTGAGCGAGGGATCCCTGCTTGGGTGTGCATCAGAGGCGGGGATCTGGCATAATCACAAAAGCTAAGCCGGGATGTAGCGCAGCTTGGTAGCGCATCTGCTTTGGGAGCAGAGGGCCGCAGGTTCAAATCCTGTCATCCCGATCCTGACTGCGACGGGAATTGAGCCGTTTACGCTATTGACCGAGAGTTTCCCACCTATCCAGAGCCCCGCAGCCAAAACCCGCATCTATCGGCAGGGGTGCAGTCTTTGTCTTGAAGGCGCAAGAAGCAAACTCTTCGATTCTTCGATGCCATGAAAGAAATGGGCGGATCAGCTAGAAATCGCAGGAGCCCCGCACTGTACCCGTAGGGTCAGTGCCGGGAGGAATGCGGAAGTTATGATAGAACCATGACCCAAGTCCTGACCGTATCCTGCAAGCTCAAGGTGTCCCCGTCGCAGGCCGCCAAATTGGACGCGACTTTGGAGGCTTTTGGCCAAGCCTTGAACTGGGTCAACCAGAACACGCCGGAGAAAGTCGCCAACGCCG
>NZ_JBSRZW010000027.1:0-47979 GCF_054058015.1 Thermostichus sp. MS-CIW-30 | reverse complement strand
GTCGGAAGCAGGAACCCGCCGAGACGACTGCGCAAGGAGCCATCCATGCGCAGCGTGGTAGGAATCTCCGGCCTTCAGGCCGGGGAGGATGTCAAGATTCCCGTTTGCGACAGCTTCAGCCCCTTTCTCAAAGGGAGAGAGGAGTTGAGGCGATGCACAGCCCGACTGGGAATGCTCCTCTTGGCTCAATTGGCTGATGAACCAGAATCCAGCCCCTGGAGTTGCTCCCACTGGGCGGGGGTAAAGGTGCGCAGGGCTAAAGCATGTAGGCGGCCATCCTGCAGGTAAGCTTTCAGGGCCTCATTCACCAGCCGGTGCTGTTTGATCAGGGGCAAGCCCTGGAATTGTTCCGCCACCACGATGGCCTGGAAATGATGGCCATCGCCGACAGTGTCTTCCACCTGCACCCTTGCGCCGGGTAGGGCAGCCCGTACCAATGCCTCAATTTCTCGTGGATCCATGCGCTGTTGTTCCCGTTGTCTCGTCGCGTCAGCGTTGCGGAGCAATAGTGTGTCCAAGCTCGAGATCCCGCCTTGGATCTCGACCTGCTCATTTACCCTAGACGGTTCCGGGGCAAAACGGGATCCCTTCCGGCCCACTGCAGGCGGTGGCCAGGCTGGGATGGCTCAGCACCAAGACCTCGGTGATGGGACCGCGTTTGTGGCCCTGGGCGTTGATGGCACGGCTGGCAGAGATGGTCTGGATGGGGTAATCCCGGTACAGTTCCCGCACAAAGGGGCAATCGGAATTGGAGAGCAGCACCTGCACGCCTCGGTCGGCCAATGTTCCAAACACTTCTTGCAGGCGGATCTGTTCCGCTTCGCCGAAGGCAAACCGGCTGTAGGCTGTGAAGCTACTGCTGGCAGAAAGGGGATAGTAAGGGGGATCCAAATAGACGAAATCTCCGGGTTCGGCCCGTTCTAGCACCTGCCAAAACGGCTGCACCGCGATCTCCACGCCTTGTAAAACCCGTGCCACAGCCCGTAGGTTCTCCGCGTCGCAAATGCGGGGATTGCGGTAACGGCCCAAAGGAACATTGAACTCTCCCCGCGAGTTCTCCCGGTAGAGGCCGTTGAAACAGGTTTTGTTCAAGTACAGCAGGCGGGCAGCCCGTTGCGCCGGATCTTCAAATCGAGCCGCGCGGATGGTGTAGTAATAATCCCGGCTGTGGTGGGCTTGGTGGTGGCTGAGCAGGGCGATAAGCTCCTCCACGTGATCCCGCACGCAGCGATACACATTCACCAGCTCAGGGTTGATATCCGACAAAACAAAGTGTCGAGAACCCGATGGGATCCCTTGGGCCAGATGAAAAAAGACCGCTCCACCCCCCAAAAAGGGCTCGTGATAGGTGTTCCAGGCGCGAGGGAAAAAGGGTTCGTATTGGCTGAGCAGTTGCCCTTTTCCCCCTGCCCATTTTAGGAAGGGACGCGCTTTAACGGCTGGCTCCGCTGGGGTGGGTTCGCAGGAGTCGGGTACAGGGTTCCAGAGTTCTTCCCGCCGCAGAGCACGCCTATGTCCAAGAGAACAAGGGTGGGTCATCGTTGGTTCAGTGATCTGGATTTTCTTCCAGCAGCTTTTCTAGCGTCTCGATCCAATGCTCCAGCTCCTCCAGCGCCTGCAACACTCCCCCTGGGTCGCTCAGATCTGCCTGCAGCAGCTGGGTGGTTTCTTCCAAAGTCAGGGATCCGGGCCGGCTGGCCAACCAACGGAGGTAGTGGGGCAGAAAGTTGCGCGGAGAACTGTGATAGCGGCGGTGACAGGCCAAGGCCACCAGGCTGGCAAGGCTAGCCTGATAGGCACTAAAGGGGTGGAGAAACAGCTCCGGCATCCCCACCCAGTAAAACTGGTGTTCCGGCAACAGTTCCACCGCATCTCCGCACAGCTCTTGACACAGCTTCAACCACTCTTCGCTCACCCAAAGAGGATAGGTTGCCACATTTTCCCATGCGGGGAGCCCCGACCGATAGAGAATCAGCTCCAGCCGACTGATCAAGCTCTGGTAAAACACCGCCTGCAACTGGGCTTCCAAATGGTGTATCAACAGGGCCTGGGCCAACTGGAGGCTGCCGGAGCGTTCCCGCCAGCGCTGCGGAGCAGTTTGCCCCTCTGGGTCGTAAAGAGCAGGCCTGCCCATGCGAGGGGATCCCACTGCTGAGGCAACCAGGTGATCCAGGAGTATTTGCTGCAAAAAGACGGTGTGAGCCTGCACCCCCCACGCTCGCGGCAGCAGTGCGGAACTCCCCTGCATCTCCTCCAGATCCAGCCAAACTTGGGGATCCTCAGGCCGGAGCCGCTGGCTGATGATAGCAAGAACCTTCAACAGGAGCTCGCTCCCGCCGGATCCCGTTTCTCCCGACCTGGGCGAGAACTCCGTTTCGCCGGGGCGAAAGGCTGCGCCCGCTGCGCGATTGGGCTTGTCTGCCTCGATTGCCGAGCCGACTTCTAGCAGCCAGGGTTTGGCCTGGGCCGCACACTCGGGGCAGAAGTCCTGCAGGGCTGCCCAGATTAGAGAGGTGGCCTCAGCAGAGGTCAGGGGCGGCACGGGATCCCCCCAGGGCGCATGCAGATCGCAGATGCGAATGGAACGTCCCATTGTTCTGCTTTTGAGGCGGTAATAGTGCTGGAACAGGTCAAACCGATCGCGGATCCCTTCCAATAGGTTCTCCAAAAAGGTCTGAGTCAGGCCCTGGCGGGCCAGATACAGCTCGGCAGCAGAGTCATAGCCCCGCCATTGGGCCTCCCACAGGTGGTCGCGGATCAGGGTGCTGAGGATAAACCCACCCAGATCTGCATGGGCCTCCAGGTGTTGGCCCAGCCGCTGATAGGCAGCCCAACGGATTTCGGCGCTGGCGTGGGTTGGTAAGCTCTGTTCGCGCCAGTGGGACGGAGTTCCTAGCTGGACAAGGGTGTGATCTGGGAGCGCGGCAGGCGAGTTCAGGGTCACTTGCCACAACTGCCGCCAAGCTAACCTTCCTGTTGGGTACTGTTGGTGGAGCAGGCACTCCAGAGGCTCCGGTTGTTGGTGACCCCGCTGCTGCAGGAGGCGACACAAAAACTGGCGAAAGGGGCGCAGCTCCGGCTCGGCACAAGCAGCGGCCAAGGGATCCGAGGGCCGATCCTCTCGCTCCTGCGGCGTCTCAGCTGCGGGTTCGCCGAGGGGAACGGCGGTCAGGGATTGCAGTTCCAGGGGGAAAAACAACAGCTGGCTCTGCAGGGAGATGACCCGCTCCAGATCCCTCCAGCTGGGGTCTGCCTTCGTCCAGGCCATCTCTGGTTCGGCCTCAGCCGGGATCGCTGTTGGAAGGCTGCTGCTCTCGCAACCCTCGGCAAGATGGGCTGCCAGGGCGAGCGCCTGCGTCAGCTCCGACAACTCCTGCAGCGCCACCGCCAGCTCTGGCGGGCTGAGCTGGACCACCTGCCCCCGGTAGCGCTGGGCAAACTGCTGCACCTGCTCCTCCAGTTCATTCCAGGTTAGGGCGCGCTTTTTCCCAGAGCCAGAGAAACGCTCGAAAGGGGGTTCAGCAGCAGGAAAGACCACCGGCATCAGCCTCCTAGAGATGGGGTCGTCCCTCTGTTGGCTTGTCGGCAGAGGGGTGTGCCCGCCTTTTGACCTCTGCCAAAGGGCAAATGGCTGGGGAAATCTGGGTTGGAGGTGCAGGCTGCGATCAGAGGGATCCGGATCCCTGCTATCCCCCCCTGGGGGTTCCCATCCTGGTCAGAACATAGCCTCACCGCTGCTGTGCTGCGCAAAGGCGGCAGCAACAGCCAACCCAAGCCTGAGCCATTCGGCAAGCTCGGATCCGGGATCCCGCATTCATTAAAGACTGCGACTGCGAAAACCGACGTGCCTCCTTTGGGGCAGGAAAAACCTGAGATGATTGTGACATTCTCCTTGGGCAAATGCAGCCGGCAGCGTGGGGATCCCAATTTCGGCCAGGATACGTGTTGGGACAGAATAGGCCTGCGGCCACTTGTGCAAAGGGTAAAAGAACTATCCGAGGGAGGTGACTGCATTGTTTGCCCAAGTCACTGCTGCCGCTCTGCTGGGACTCCGGGCCGTGCAGGTTACGGTGGAGGTGGATGTGGGCGGTGGCTTGCCCCAGATCACCTTGGTGGGACTGCCCGATACTGCCGTTCAGGAGGCCAAAGAGCGAGTGCGGGCGGCGATCAAGAACTCCGGCTTTGCTTTACCCCAGCGGCGGATCATCGTCAACTTGGCCCCTGCCGATCTGCGCAAAGAGGGCCCCAGCTTCGATCTGCCCATTGCCATCGGGATCTTGGCGGCCTCCGGGGTGATCGAGGGGGAAGCGCTGGCCAACACCCTGATGGTGGGGGAATTGGCCCTAGACGGCACCCTACGCCCGGTGGCCGGGGTTCTGCCTATTGCCGCCAGCGCTGCCGAGATGGGGATCCGCCGCCTGGTGGTACCCCAGGAAAATGGGCCGGAAGGAGCGGTGGTGCAAGGGATCCAAGTGTATGGGCTGCCCTCCTTGGCGGCGGTGGTGGGCTGGCTGCAAAACCCAGAGGGAGTTGAGCCGGTGCGGATCCAGCCAGAACAGATGTTGCCAACCGAAACGGAACCCCTGCTGGATTTGGCCGATGTGAAGGGGCAAGAACATGCCCGGCGGGCTCTGGAGATCGCGGCAGCCGGCGGGCACAACCTGTTGCTGGTGGGCAGCCCGGGAGCGGGCAAGACCATGCTGGCGCGGCGACTGCCCGGCATTCTGCCCCAGCTGCAGTGGGAAGAGATGTTGGAGATCACCCGCATCTACTCGGCAGCCGGCCTGTTGCGGCAAAACCTGCACCTGGGACGCCAGACCCCCCTGATCACCCAGCGGCCCTTTCGCGCTCCCCACCATTCGGCTTCGGCAGTGGCGCTGGTGGGTGGCGGCCCCTACCCCAAGCCCGGGGAAATCTCGCTGGCCCACCATGGCATCCTCTACCTGGATGAGCTGACGGAATTCCGGCGGGAGGTGCTGGAGGTGCTGCGCCAACCCCTGGAAGATGGCAAAGTCACCATCTCCCGCGCCCGCGTTTCCCTGGAGTTTCCCGCCCAAACCACCCTGGTGGCCTCCACCAACCCCTGTCCCTGCGGCTTCTACGGGGATCCCGTTCACCCCTGCACCTGTACGCCGCAACAGCGGGAGCGCTACTGGTCCAAGCTCTCCGGCCCGCTGCTGGATCGCATCGACCTGCAGGTGCGGGTCAACCGCCTTAAGCCGGAAGAAATTGTCCGCGCCCAGGGCGGCGAATCTTCCCAAGCGGTGCAGCGGCGGGTGGAGCGGGCACGACAACGACAGCGGCAGCGCTTTCAAAACGAGCCTGGGATCCACTGCAACGCCCAGATGCAATCCCGCCACCTGCGGCAGTGGTGTGCCCTGTCGGATCCCTGTCGCACCCTTTTGGAGAACGCCATCCAAAAGCTGGGCCTGTCTGCGCGGGGGAGCGACCGCATCCTCAAGGTGGCCCGCACCATCGCCGATCTCGAGGGCGCGGAGGCCATTGCCCCCACCCACATTGCCGAAGCGATTCAATACCGCAGCCTGGATCGCGCTCGGCTGTAGAGCTCAAGCGCTCGGCGCCGCTGACGCGACCACCCCCAGCCCCTCTCCCAGATAGGGTTTCCCTCACTGCCAGAGCTCCGGCCTGCCCTACGGGATCCCACCCCCTGTTTTGTCGGGAAAAAGCTGTCCCCCCTGCACCTGAAGGATTTGGGCGGCTTTGAGCCAGCCGGCGTCAAAGGATCCCAGGTGGGTGGTGGTAACCAAGGTTTGCACGCGCTCCTGAATGGCTTCCAAGAGTTGGTTTTGCCGGTGCAGATCCAGCTCTGCCAGCACATCGTCCAACAGCAGCAAGGGCGGATCCCTGACCACCTGCTCGATCAGCTCCAGCTCCGCCAATTTCAGAGCCAAAACCAGAGTGCGCTGCTGGCCTTGGGATCCATAGGCGCGGGCGGCAACTCCGTTAATGCACAGCTCCACTTCATCCCGATGGGGGCCCACCAGAGAGCTGCCCAGGGAGTGTTCGGCGGCGGCTTTGGCGCGGATCTCGGCCAAAAACTGGGCTTGGATCACTTCGGGGCTGGCCTGGGGATCCGGCAGGGGCACTTGGGGTCGATAGGTAAGGGTCAGGGTTTCCCGTCCACCGCTAATGACCCGGTGCCAGTGAGCAGCCAAAGGCTCCAGCCGTTGCAGCAGCCGGGCGCGGCGGCGCATAATTCGGCTACCGGTGGTGGCCAGTTGGGCATCCCAGAAGGCCATCTGCGAGAACTGAACGCCAGCAGCCGCTTGCGTTAGCGGGACAGAGTCCTTGGGATCCTGCTTCAAAAGGGCGTTGCGCTGCCTGAGGATCTGGCGATATTGCTCCACCAGGCCGAGATAAACCGGCTCCAGTTGCAGCAACACCCCGTCCAACCAATGGCGCCGCGTCTCCGGAGCGCCCCGCACCAGCTCCAGATCCAGGCTGGAGAACACCACGGCATTCACCTGTCCCAAAAAGTCCGCCTGGCGGCGCAGCACCTGCCCGTCCACCTTCAGGGATCGCCTGCCGCTGCTGCGCAGCTCCATCACCAGCTCGTGGGCCACCCCCAGCCGTTCCACCGTGGCGGCAATCCGCGCCTGCTGTTCTTCTTGATGCACCAGCTCCCGATCCCGAGCGGCCCGCCGCGAGCGCAAGGTGGCCAACAGCTCCACCGCTTCCAGCAGGTTGGTCTTACCCTGGGCGTTCTCCCCCACCAGGATGGTTTTGGGCGCGTCGAAGGGGATCCCTTGCTCCCGGTAGTTGCGAAAGTGGCGCAGGTGCAGGAAACGCAGGTACACCAAGGGAGATGTAAAGACGCGATCAGTCAGTATTCGAGAAGAACAGCCCCCGCTCTGGGGGCTTTCACTTTAACCCAACTGCAGCAGGGGCAAGAGAAGGTAGAGGGGTTAACCCCGAAGACTCAGCCAGCAGGGATCCCTTCTATCCCCAGTTCCGGGTAGGCCAGATCAGCGCCTGGTCAGGGTAGTCATCCCCCCGAGGCGCTCAGCCGCCAACAGGTGTAGGGCAGCGCGGGCGGAGTAGCGGGCAGCTTTGCTACGGCTGTAGTCGGCGAAGGTGTAGCTGCTGGGATCCGTACTTACGTCGCCCAACAGGTTCTGCACTTGATTCTGCAGGTCAGAGACGCTGCCGGAGTTGATGTTGGCGAAGGCCATCTCCGCTTGCAGCCGGCTGAGGTACTCCTGAGCCCGGAAAGGGGCCTCGAAGAAGGAACGGCCAGGGCGGCCCATGAAACCCAGCTCCGCTTCGTAGAGAACTTTGGCTGCTTTGGCTAAGTTTTCCGCTGCTTTGGCCTGCTCGCGGGCGGCGAAGAAATTCCCTGCCTCAATTGAGGCTTGGGCGTTGGTGAAACTCTCCTGGCCGTGTTCCAAAAGGCGGGCAGCCTCTGGGGAAGACCCCCGCTGAGAGAGGAAGCTGGCTTCGGCCAGGTGTCGCTGCGCCTTAGCCAGATCGCGGCTGGCTCGCTCAAGATCCCACGGGCGCTGCCAAGTTGGCTGTACCTGAAGGGGAGCTGTGGCTTTAGGAGCAGAGCGTCTGCCCCGCTGGGCTTGCGCCGGGGATCCCAGCACCAGGGGGGTGAGCAGAACCAAAATCGGCAGAGAACAACCCAGAGCGCGAGCAAAAGAGGAACGAATCGTCATTGGTCATAGACTCCAATCGACAGGACAAGCCGGTTTGGGTTATCGCGGCTCATCTTGAGAATGGCGGAGAAAAATGACGTGAAGATGACAAGGGCAGCTCTACCGTAAATATCGATCCCTCTCCCACTTGGCTGGCCACTCGCAGGGATCCCCGATGGGCGGTGACGATCTGCTGGGCCAAGGCCAGGCCCAGACCGAACCCACCCGTATGGCGAGCACGGGTTTCATCCACCCGGTAAAACCGCTCAAACAGATGGGGCAGATGCTCGGGGGGAATGCCAATGCCTGTATCCTTGACGTGGAGGTAAGCGCGCTGGCGCTGGCTTTCCAGGCTCACCTGCACTGTGCCGCCTGCAGGGGTGTACTGCAGGGCATTGCGCAGTAGGTTCTCGATGGCCTGCCGCAGCAGGGCAGCGTTCCCCCGCACAAGCCAACCCCCAGAAAGATCCGTCTCAGGCAGGTGGCATTGCCAGTGAAGGCCAAGGGCCTCAGCTTGGGGGCGGTATTGCTCGCTCAGCTCCTGCAACAGCGCTCGCAAATTCAGAAGCGGCAGATCCTCCAGGGGCAGGGATCCCTGCTGGCGGGCCAACTGCAGCAAGGTATCGATCAGCACGCTGAGGCGGCGGGCACCGCTCACCACCTTTTCCAGGCGAGGTTGAGCTTGTTCCGGGGCCAGCAGAGCCATTTGAGCATTGCTCATCAGGGCGGCCAGGGGGGCGCGCAACTCGTGGGAAGCATCGGCAGTGAAGCGTTGCAACTGCTCGTAGGAGCGACGAATCGGCTGCATCGCCAGCCCCCCCAAGATCCAGCCGGCCCCGCCGATCAACGCCAGCGTCAGCGGGATCCCGATCCCCAACCCCCAGCGCAAGCGACCCAGGGTAAGTTGCAGCGGTTCCAGGGGCACCGCCAGTTGCAAGTAGCCCAGTAGCTTTTCCTCCTGCTGCACCGGCAGCGTGAGCTGGCGCAACAGTAAGCCGCTCTCTCCTTCCACCGTTTGGAAACCCAGTTGGAGATGGTGAGGCGGGCCATCCAAGTCAAACAGCTCCAGAGGAGGCCGGGATCCCGTGTACTGGCGCAGGGATCCCAAGCTTTCCCTTCCGGTGCCGGGAGCAGGATCGAACCAGCGCACATAGGCCAAGTGATGGTCGAGGGGTTGGGTTTTCCCCCCCAAAAAGGGCACCTCGTTCAACACCAACCGCCACTGCCCCTGGCGCAGCTCGTACTTAATGGCTGCCGCCATGATCCCGGCCTGAACCTGCAGCTCCTCGTCAAAAGCCTGCAACTGGTTCTCCACTTCCAAGCGGTAGAAGACGGCGGCAAACACCAGCAGGATCCCCCCCATGACCCCGGCAAAGCTGCGGGCCAAGCGACGGCGGCTGTGGTGAAACACCAGGGATCCCGTCCCTCTTGTCGCAGCCTTCTGCCCCAGGTGCGGCTGAAGGGGGTGTGCCAGGGAAACCCAGTTCCAGCCCAGCCATGGGAGAGAATGCTTGTGTTCAGCTCTTTTCACCTCCATCGCCACCCCCTAGAAACTGCTTTCATGGGTTCTCTTCTGGAGAGGCTATGCGCAGCCGGTACCCCTGGCCATACACCGATTCCAGCCAATCTTGGGCCTCCACCTCTTTTAACCGTAGCCGCAACCGCCGCACCAACGCAGCCACGGCATTGCTCTCCGGCTCACAGCCCCATTCCCACACCGCCTGCTCGATCTGGCCCCGACTGAGCACCTGGTTGGGATGGCGCATCAGGTATTCCATCAATTGAAACTCCTTGCCCGAAAGCTGTACCTGCCTCCCCTGCCGCTCTAGGGTCAGGCTGGCCAAGTGCAAGTGCAGGGATCCCAGGCTGAGGCTGTCTCCTTGCCATTGGGGGGAACGGCGTCCCAAAGCCCGCACCCATGCCAGCAGCTCCACCAGATCCACCGGCTTGACCAAATAGTCGTCTGCCCCCGCATCCAACCCCTGCACCACATCCGATGTTGCGTCTTTGGCAGTTAACATCAGCACCGGCGCACATCCCCCCGATTGGCGGTATTGCCGACAGAGCTGGATCCCGCTTGGCCCCGGCAGCATCCAATCCAAAATCAGGAGATCATAGGCTTTCTCCTCCATCAGCCAGGCAGCCATCTCCCCTTCCTTGGCACAGTCAACCACGTGGCCGCACTTGGACAGGGCAGCCTGTAAAGGCTCCAACTGTTCCGGGTCGTCCTCCACCAGCAAAATTCGCATCGTCCTGTGCGCCGTTGACCAAGACGGCCAGTTCCCACTGCCCAGGCTAGGATGGATCACGGAAATAGCCCTCTGCAAGGGAGAGAACAACGGTGGGGTGGCCCAAAATCCATCGGTGGCAAGATCTAGGGTTTGATTTTTGGCTGGTGCTGCCCTTGGCAGGGCTTCTTTTTGTGGCGGGGGGAGAGTGGGTGACGGGCCAAGCGCTGAGCCGTCCTCGCCGGCTAGAGCAACCTTTGGCGATTCGCAGCCAGCAACAAGCCACCTTGGCTCTGGATATTCTTTCCATTCAGGCGGAGATCCGCCGCTCCCGTGGCTACACCAAGGTGGAGGTGACTACCACCAATCCCCACCTGCGCAAGCTGGAATTTGAATTTCCACAACTGGATCCAGACCAGGTGTCGGCTCAGATTGCCCAAGAGCTTGGCCTTGCTCCCGAGCAAGTGCAGCGCCTGACCCGCTATAGCTTGGACTAGAGCATGACTCTAGTCAATAATAAGCTCAACTATACTGAAAATAATGTATAATATGTTCAGTACGGATTACTACCAGTTGATCTTTCTGTTTACTTTCGAGTCTGCCAACATGGTAGCCAAAGCAAAGCAGAAAATTGGTAGTAAGACGACACGGAAACTGCGCTTTGGGTATTCTACTCAAAGCTTTGCGGGATACCGCCATTCTGGTTGGAAACAAACAGAATGCTATCGCTGCATAGTTGAACAGTGATGTTCAGCAGTGTTCAGCGTAAATGTATCAGACACTCCAAGTCCGTTCAAAAAATGCGGGCTAACTGCTCGCAGGCAACTCTAATTTTCTCCAAGCTACCGGGATTGACCAAGCCGTAGTAGTCAAATCCATAAACTTTCCCAGTTTGGACGGCTTGCAACCGATTCCAAAAGGGGCGGGAACGGAAAAACGCCAAGGGATCCGCCGCCTCCGGGTTGACCACCAGCAGAACTTCTGGGTTGGCTTCCAGGATGCGCTCTGCCGAAAGGGTGACGTAGCCCCGAAAAGGCCCTTGGCTTTGCAAGGTAGCGGTGAGATTGTCCGCGCCAAAGCGTTCCAGCAGATCCCCGGCCCAGCTTTGCCGGTTGGGAGAAAGAATCGGCTGGGTGCCCACCAAGAGCAAGGTTTTGGGTCGAACGCGGGGCAGTTCCTGGGGCAAAAGGGATCCATACTGCCGCAGCAAGGGATCGGGATCCGCCCCCAAAGCAGCAGCCAGGGTGGCAATCGTCTCTTCCAAAGCAGCCCAACTGTCCACGCGGGTGAGGTAGGTGGGGATCCCCAGCTCCTGCAGCCGTTCTGCCAGAGCCTCGTGAAAGCCACTGGCCCCCACCACCCAGTCCGGTTGTAGGGCCACAAGCTGCTCCAGGTTGGGTTGGTTGCCCAGCCCCAGGCGGGTCAAGCCTTGGAAGCGGGGATCCTCCTCCAACAAACGACCGGCAGGGATCCCCACCAACCTATCGGGGGCCAAGCGATAGAGGATATCGGCAGTCAAGGTGGTGAGGCTGGCTACCCGACGAAAAGGACTCTGTCTCGCTGACAGGAGTGGCTTCTGAGGGATCCGACCTTGGGCTTGGGCCAAACGCCCCATTCCCCAGGCCCCCACGCTGGCCAGACCAAAGGCGAACAGTTGACGGCGAGAAAGACGAGACAGCATAGACAATCTCCAAAACAATTCCCAAACAGCAATCAATTGAGGGTGAACTGGATGGGCACCACCACCCAAGACTCGATGGGGGCGTTGTTTCTCAAGGCCGGGCTGAATTCCCACCGCTGCACCGCCTCCTGCGCTGCCCTATCCAGGGCGGGAAACCCACTGGAAGAGGCGATCTCCACCTGCTGCACCTGCCCCTGGGCATTGACCTTGGCCCGCAGCAGCACCTGCCCCTGTTGGCCGAGACGGCGAGCTTGAGGAGGGTAGGGGGGCGGAGGATTGCGACCGGGGATCGGGCGGGCCAGGATGTCCGGCTGGGGGTTGGCAGCCACTGTCGGTGGGGAGGAACTGGGGGTGGCAGGTGTTGGGGCAGAGGAATGGGGTTGGGCTGCACCTATACCGCCAGGTGTCCCAGTTTCAGGATCCCTTGGCCCCAATCTGCTCTCGCTGCCGGGGGAAGGCGGAGCGGCGGCAGTCTTTACGCTGGAACGGATCCCTTGGATCAAGGGGGTAAAGCGGGGCAGAGGGGTGCTTGAGGTAACCGGGGCGGAGGTGAGTGGAGTCGCTGTAGAGGTGGGGGTAACCGCCGGAGTTGGGGTGGGCTGTTGTGGCGGAGGAGTGGGTTGCGGGGTGGCTGTCGGTAATGGGGTCAGTGGAGGAGTAGGGGTGGGTTCTGGCTTTGCCGTGGGAATGGGTGTAGGGGTCGGTGGAGGCGTAGGGGTCGGAGTTTGCAGGGCCAGCAAAGATTCAGCCTCCGGGATGGCTGGCATCTCGATCTCTTGGGGCACAGGCTCCGGTGGGGATAGATCGTCTGCAGGGGGCGATTCCGGGGCCGGGCCGGGCGGCTCTGCTGTTGGCTCTGGTGGGAGAGATTCTATGGATTCTGAATCCGGTTCGAGCAACTGTGGCTCGGGATCCTCCAGCAAAAGCGTGACTGGGATCCGAAGTTCTGCGTCTGATAAAGGCCGGGATCCCCACCAAGCCAGCCCCAGCAGCGCCATCAGGTGCAAGAGGAGGGAAATCAACCCCTCCCGGCGCAGCGGTCGGGGATCCCTGGCTCGCAGGTGGAGGACGGTCCCCGGCGGATCTTCCCCCTCCTGGCAAGCTGTCCAGAGGGCAGCCCAGCTATAGCCGGCCACCCAAGCCTCTTGCAGCAGCTCCTCGGCACACTCCAGCCAGCCGCTCTCTCTTGCGCCAGCCCAAAGCCACAACGCCAACCAAGCCAGCCCCGCCTCCCAGGCCATGCCCGCCTGCTGCCAATACCACCCCTGCAGTCGCCACAAAAGCTGGGGACAGGACTTCCGAAGAAGAGAGAGGGATCCCTTGGGGGTGCGGGCAGGTGGCTCGGCAAGCATCGGTTAGAGCAGGATCCAGAGTAAACACGGCCTCAGGTCTTGGCCCCTAAAACCGGGTGGAAAAACTGAGCGCAGCATGCCGTCCCGGCTGGGCCCGCCGTTCCACTTCAGGGCCGACAAAGAGAGAGCGGGTTTCGGAGTAGAGAAAATACTTTTCATCAAAGAGATTGAACACCCCGAAATTCAATTGCCAGTTGTCGTCCAGGTTGTAGTAGCCCAGCAGATCCACCACGGTGTAGCCCTTGGGCACAAACGGAATTTGAGGTGGAGCGTTGGGGTTCGGTTGCACTACCTCCCGTTGCGGGTCGCGGGGATCCGCCACCAGCGTGGCCACCAACCTGGCTCCCCAGATCTGGCTGGGATCGTCGTAGTGCAGTCCCAGTACTGCCGTCAGTGGCTCAATGGAAAGGAGGGGTTTGTTTTCGGTGAGGTTGTCCCCCACCGCCCAGGCAAAGCTGCCATTGAGGCTCCAGCCGGTCAAATCGGGGCTGAAGAAGTACTGCCCGGTGGCTTCTACACCATAGATGCGGGCCCGACTGACGTTCTGGCTCTGAAAGAGAGTCACCGGTGGAGGTGGCGGGCTCCCTGGCGGGCCGGGGGGTGAAGGCTCGGATCCCACCTCCCGGAAAGCCTCGATAAAGTCGTTGTAGGTGTTGTAGTAGGCGGCCAAGCTAAAGCTGGCCTGGGGGTAGATCCCCCGCAACCCCACTTCAAAGCCTTGGCTGGTTTCCGGTCGCAAGTTGGGATTGGAAAGGGTGCGATAGCGAAAGAAGGGGCTGACCAAGTTGGTGAAGCCGCTGTTGATCTCGTTGTATTGGGGGGCCCGAAAGCCGGTGTTGTACTGGGCCGTAAAGGTAAGGTTGGGGTTTATCCTCCACACCAGGCCCAGCTTGGGGGAAACGGCATCGGCAAAGAGGCTGGCCGCTTCTGACCCACTTTTGAGGAAAGCTTCATCGGGACTGGGGGTGAGGTTGTAGGTGTCGTAGCGGATGCCGGGGATCAACGTCAAGTTGCCGCCGCCGAAATCGATCTCATCCTGCACATACAGCCCAAAACGGACGGTGTCCGAGTCGGGAAAATCTTTGGTGGGAAAGGTGTCTGGGGGAATGTTTTGGGTTACCGCTCCGGTTTGCAGGTTGGTCTGAAAACGGTTGCGGGGTCGTTCGTTGCGGGTGGTGGAAATCTCCATGCCATACACCAGGCGGTGGGAGAGATCCCCGGTTTGGAAGCGGCTTTGGGCCTGCAGGCTGGCTCCTAAAATGTTGCTGACCAGCTCGTTGAAGGTATCTCGCCGCACAGGTACGGGTCGGCCCTGCACGGTGATGGTGCGCTCTTCCACGCTGGGCTCGCGGGTGCGGGCGGGCTGGTAGTAAATCTGGGCGGTGGCCAACTCAAAAGCGGGATTCTCAGGGTTGGCGTAGCGATACTCCAAACTGAGGCGGCTGCGCTCGGTGTCGATGGTTTCCCTAAATAAGCTGATGCCGGGATCCAGGTTGCGCCGCGAGAACGTGGTGGTGGTGCGGCTGTTGAAGTACTCGCCGGTCAGGGTGAGGCTTTCCAAGGGGCTGAAGCGGTAAACCAGCTTGGCCAAAACGTTGTCCCCATCCACCGTTTGTCGATCTTTAAAGCTGGGATCCGCTTTGATATCCGGCTCCCTGGCGTCGCGGCGGGTGTAGATGAGCAGGGCTTCCAAGTTCCCCTGCCGGCCCGCCAAGCTGAGGGTGTTGACAAAGCCTTGGTTTTTGCTGTCGTACTGGCTGGAGAGGCCCACATGGCTGTCCCGTTCCCCCAGCAGATCCGCCGGGTCTAGAGTAGTGTAGGTTACCACGCCCCCCAAGGCATCGCTGCCGTAGAGGGTGGAAGCGGGGCCGCGGATGATCTCCACCGTCTTCAGGGTCTCCAGCTCAAAGGTGTCCCGCCCGATGTTGAAGGGGCCGAAGGAAAACCGCTCCGGCTGCCGGATCCCGTCCACCTGGATCAGCACCCGGTTGGCGTCGAGGCCGCGGATGTTGAAGTCCTGCAGGCCATAGCGGACATTTCGCCGCACGCTCACCCCCGGCTCGTAGCGCACCAGATCCTGGATGTTCTGGATAAGCTCCTGCCGCAGGCGCTCCCGGTCGATGACGGTGATGGTGGCCGGGGAGTCGGCCAGGGTGCGCTCGGTGCGGGTGCCGGTGACCGTAACCTGCTGCAGGTTGAAGACGGGGGTGCCCTGCCGCAGCACTTGCAGATCCGCTTGCAGCCGCTCCACCTCCGCCTGATCCCCCCGCCGGCGGGCAGCTTCGATCTGGGCTTCTAGCTCGCGAATCTGCTCCTGGATGGTGGTGGCTCCCCGAGGGGTGGCCTGGGCCAGCAAAGGAGTCTCAGGGATCCGAGCCGCGGGTTGCGCCTGGGCCAGGGATCCCCAGCCCACTCCCAAACTCAACCCCAAACTCACCACCCGCCACCAACGACCGTTCACGCGCATAACCTCTCATGCTCCTCGAAATCCACAACAGGGAAAATTCACTGCAAAACCGGACAAACCCTCCCTCAGCACCCTGACACCGGCAGGGAGAGGAGCCTTGCTGCCGCTGGAGCTGTGCTGCGCAGGGGGCAAAGCTGTGGCCCTACCGGAGTCGAGATCCACTCCACCTCCAGGCCAAACACCTGTCGCACCCGGCTGGGGGTCAACACCGCCAAGGGAGACCCCAGGGCCTGCATCTGGCCGGATCCCAGCAGGGCAATCTGCTCGCTGTAGCGAATGGCCAAATTCAGGTCGTGCAGCACCGTAACTACCGTCAGGCCCTGCTCCTGCTTCAGCCGTTGCAACAGCTCCAGCAGCTCCAGTTGGTGGCGCAGATCCAAAAAGGTGGTGGGCTCATCCAACAGCAACACCTGCGGCTCCTGCACCAAAGCCAGCGCCAGAAAAGCCCGTTGCCGCTCTCCCCCCGAGAGGGTTTCCACCCGCCGCAGCGCCAGGGATCCCAGTCCCGTCTGCTCTAGAGCCCACTCCACCCGCTGCCAATCGGCCCGCATCAACTGCCACGCCCACCAGGGCTGGTGGGGAGAACGCCCCAGACTCACCAATTGCCGCACCGTTAGCCCTGCCGGGAGCCGCTGCTGCTGCGGCAAAAGAGCCAACTGCCGGGCCACCTGCTTTGGAGTGAGTTGAGCGTGCAGATCCCGACCGCCCAAGTACACGCGCCCAGCTTGGGGAATCAGAACCCGACTCAACAGCCGCAGCACCGTCGATTTGCCGGAACCATTGGGGCCGACAATGCTCAGCCATTCCCCCTGTTGCACGCTGAAGCTCACCTGTCGCACCACCGTCCGGGATCCGTAGCCCCCGCTCAAATCCTCGACCTGCAGGATGGGCTCTCTCATCGCCCTGCCCCCTGCTGCCACAGCAGCCAGCCGAAAAAGGGAGCCCCCATCACAGCGGTGACAATCCCCACCGGCAGCTCTATCGGGCCCAAACGGCTCAGGATATCGGCGCCGCTCAGCAGGGTCGCCCCCGCCAAGGCAGAAAGGGGCAACAGCCAGCGGTAATCGGATCCCACCCCCTGCCGCACCATGTGGGGCACCACCAAACCGACAAAGCCGATCAACCCCCCCACACTGACAGCGGTTGCCGCTAGCCAAGCCGCCACCAGACCAATCACCACCCGCGTCCGCGCCAGAGGGATCCCCAAGCTCACCGCCATCTCTTCCCCCAAGCTCAGCAGGTTTAAAGCCCGCGCCTGCCCCCATCCCAATCCCAAGCCGACCAGGATATACGCCCCGGCCACCTGCACCTCTGGCCAGCCCCGCCCGCTCAAGCTGCCGATCAACCAGGTGAGAGCCACCTGCACCCGGTCATCTGCCATCAACAACAAGGTGGAGCTAATGGCCCCAAACAGGGCGCTGACGGCCACCCCCGCCAAGATCAGCCGCTCCACCGCCAGTCCCGAGGGAGTACGCGCCAACCCGTACACCAACACGGTAGTCAGCACCCCGCCCACCCAAGCGGCCAGGGGCACCCAAGCCGTCCACTCTCCCAAGGTGAGCAACCCCACCGCCGCCAGGCCCGCCCCCGCCGAAATGCCCAGCAGGTAGGGATCCGCCAGCCCATTGCCCAGCATCCCCTGCAACAGGGCCCCTGCCATCCCCAGAGCCGCCCCCAGCAACTGGGCCAAGAGCGCCCGCGGCAGCCGCAACTGCCAAACAATCGTCTGCCGAATGGGATCCCCCTGCCCCCACAGGGCTTGCCAGAGTTCTGGGAAAGTCATGGGAACGGATCCCAAAGCAATCGAGACCAAAAGTACTAGGAAAATGAAACTCAATAGCAAACATGTCAAACCGATTGGCGAGAGCAGCCGCTTTCTTTGCCCCCAGCCTCTGCCCCCCTCAACCTCTGTATACGGACACTCGCGATCGACCAGCACCGGGAAAACCTCTCGAGCTTTGCCCAGGAAGAGAGCCTTCTGAGGCCAAGAAACCCCCTCCGCCCGCAAGGGCGGGATGGAAAACTCAGCCAAGTTGGCCAGGCCTCCCTCCCGAGCTTTATTGAAAGTCAAACTCAACAAAACGTAGTCGCTAGAATAGCAAGGCTTCTTGGATGTTGCAAGTCAGTTTCAATAGCTTGTGCCTAAATTTCTCCCTCTTGCGCTTCAGGGCTTTTGGACAAGACCGGGCAGCGCCTCTGCCCAGCCATTCAGACTTACCTCAGGGGGGATCCAACTACCCTGGGCGAGGTCATGGCAACCAACCGCGAAATGGGAATCAGGGGAGAAGGGCTGGGGAAACGTCTCAAACTTCATCTAGACCTGGATCTAGAATGGCCCAAGCTGGTCGGCCCGAGTTGGCTAGACTCCGAACCTTCAGCCCATTGCTTGCCCACGTTTTGATGCCATGAGTTCTTCCGCCGAGCCTACTTGGGATGCCTTAGAGGTGGATCCCGCCCTGCTCACCCCCATGATGCAGCACTATGTGGAGCTGAAGCGGCAGTATCCCCACGCCATCTTGCTCTACCGCCTGGGGGATTTCTACGAGATGTTCTTCCAGGACGCCCAGCGGGTGTCGCGGGAGCTGGAGCTGGTGCTCACCGGGCGGGAAGCAGGGGCCATAGGGCGGGTGCCCATGTGCGGGATCCCTTACCATGCTTTCGACCGCTACGCTGCCCAGTTGGTGGCCAAAGGCTATGCCCTGGCCGTCTGCGACCAGATGGAGCCGGCAGATCAGGCCAAGGGCTTGGTGCGGCGGGAAGTGACGCGGGTCATCACCCCTGGCACCGTCCTCGAAGAGGAGCTGCTGCAGGCGCGGCAAAACAACTACCTGGCAGCCGTCGTGCGGCTCAAAGGATCGAAGCAGGCTCCCTGCCGCTGGGGCCTAGCCTATGCGGATATCTCCACCGGCGAGTTCTGGGTGTGTCAGAGCGAGGGGCAAGAGCAACTGGAGCAGGAACTGGCCCGGCTGCAGCCGGCAGAGGTTTTGCTGCCCACCGAGGAGGGGCTGGGACTAGGCCTCATCCGTCCAGGGGATCCCCAGAAGCCCCTGGGTCTCCCCAACCAATACGCCTATACCCTGCGCCCAGCCGAACCTTTTGAACTGGCGGTGGCGCGGGAGAACCTCATGCAAACCTACGGCCTGCGCTCTCTGGAAGGATTGGGCTGTGAGGGATTGCCTCTGGCGGTGCGAGCAGCGGGAGGGCTTTTGCACTACTTAGAAGAAACCCATTCGCCTCAGCGGTGCGTAGCACCAAAGACCCTGCTGCAGCCTTCTCCCCAGGGAGGCCACCCGCTCCTGCCTCCCCCGCGCACCTACCAGCTCACGGACTACCTCATCTTGGATGCCCAAACCCGGCGTAACTTGGAGCTCACCCAGACCATCCGAGAGGGGGCTTTTGTGGGATCCCTGCTCTGGGTGCTGGATCACAGCCGTACAGCCATGGGGGGGCGCACTTTGCGGCGCTGGTTGCTGCAGCCTTTGCGGGATTCGGAGCAAATTCGCCTTCGCCAAGACACCATCCAAGAGCTTTTGGAAAACCCTTCTCTGCGGGCCCGCCTGGGATCCCTTCTGGACTCTCTGTACGACCTGGAGCGGCTGGCCAACCGCGTCGGATCGGGCACCGCCAACCCGCGCGAGCTGGTGGCCCTGGGATCCTCCTTGGGCAAACTGCCCCAGTTGGCCGAGCTGGTGGAGGAAGCCAAGACTCCCCTCTTGCAAAGCCTGCAACAGGTGGATCCCGCCCTGGTTGAGCTGGGCCAACGCATCGAGCACACCCTCCTGCCCTCCCCTCCCCCTGTGCTCACCGAGGGGGGCCTCATCCGAGCCGGCGTGGATCCCGAGCTGGACAGGCTGCGGCAGCAGGTGGAGCAAGACCGCCAGTGGGTTGCCCAGTTGGAAAAAAGCGAGCGCGACCGCACCGGGATCCCCACTCTCAAGGTGGGCTTCAACAAGGCCTTCGGCTACTACCTCAGCATCAGCCGCGCCAAGGCCCACCAAGTCCCCAAAGAGTACATCCGCAAGCAAACCCTGACTAACGAAGAGCGCTTCATTACCCCTGAGCTGAAAGAAAAAGAGGCCCGCATTCTCACCGCCCAGACCGACATCAACCAGCGGGAATACGAGCTGTTTGTGCAGTTGCGCCAAGAGGCAGGATCCCGGGCCGAAGCCATCCGCCAAGTGGCCCAGACCCTGGCTGCTGTCGATGCCCTGTTTGGCCTGGCGGAAGTGGCCGTGCAGCAGGGATACACCCGTCCCGTAATCACCGAAGACCGCCGGCTGATCATCGAGGAGGGTCGCCACCCGGTGGTGGAAAAATCCCTGCCCCAGGGCCTCTTCGTGCCCAATTCGGTGCAACTGGGATCCCCCCACGGCCCCGATTTGATCGTCCTCACCGGGCCCAACATGTCCGGCAAGTCCACTTACCTGCGGCAAATTGGGCTCATCCAAATCCTGGCCCAGATGGGCAGCTTTGTCCCCGCGCGGCGGGCAGAGTTGGGCCTCTGCGACCGCGTATTTACCCGCATTGGCGCTGTGGACGATCTGGCTACCGGCCAGTCCACCTTCATGGTGGAAATGAACGAGACCGCCAACATCCTCAACCACGCCGGCGAGCGCTCCTTGGTGCTGCTGGACGAGATTGGCCGAGGCACCGCTACCTTCGATGGCCTTTCCATTGCCTGGGCGGTGGCGGAATACCTGGCCACTCAGGTGCGCGCCCGTACGGTCTTTGCCACCCACTACCACGAGCTCAACCAACTGGAGACCTTGCTGCCCAACGTGGCCAACTTTCAGGTGGTGGTCAAAGAGCTGCCGGATCGCATTGTCTTCCTGCACCAGGTACAGCCTGGGGGGGCAGATCGCTCCTATGGCATTGAGGTGGGGCGCATGGCTGGCCTGCCGCAGCCGGTAATCCAGCGAGCCGAACAGGTGCTGGCCTTGGTGGAAAAACACAGCCGCATCGGCCTGGGCTTGAGAAACCAAGGGAAAAGCCGCCTCGCCCAAAAGAACTCCAAAAAAGAGCCCGCTCCCAATGGGATCCCCGACCCTGCCGTTGGGGATCAACTGTCTTTGATCCCAGCGCCTCTCTTTCCCGATTGGCCTTAGACTCCCCTACCCCTGTCGGGATCCCGTTCTTGCAACCTCAGGGCTGCAGCCAGCCCATCCAGCTCATCCCGATGCCCCTCCACCCACAGATGGGATCCAGGGGCCGTTCGCGTTGGTGCTGTGGGGGAACCGTGCTGTCCACAGAAGGGGAGCGGGACGGAGTCCTCGTCGGCTTCCTGCAGTTTCAGGCGGATTTGTTCCGGGCGTTGGTTGCGCTGCCGGTAGTACCAACCCGCCCAAGGAGAAGCCAGCACCACCATCCAGGGCCAAGCTCCCCACCCCGGCTCAAGGGTCTGCAGCACCAAGGCCAAACAGGCCAGTCCCGTCCCCGCCAGCCCCGTCAAAAAAAGGGCCAGCCCCACGCTAGCCTGACCCTGCCCTGCAAAGGTGGCGATCCCCTCGGCATCGGCGGACTGGAGACGATAGCCACGCCTTTCCAAGTGCTCCCGTAGAGCGGATCCCATTTCCTCCAGGCTGCGACTGCTGAGATAGACGCGAGTCTCAACGCGATCTTTGCCCGAAGCTCGCAGGAAAAAGAATAGACCGATGGCCAATAGAGTCGTCAACGCCAAGGTTGAAACCTTTTCCCCCGTCAGCGGGGCTATGGCCAACCCAAGTGCCTGAGCAGAGCCCAGTCCGCCCAGAGGAAGGGGGTTGACCTGTTCGGGGAGTCTGGCTCCCCCACAGCTGGGTGGGATAGGTGAATGGGAACAGTTCATCGAATAGAATCGAACAGATTGGAATAGGCAAAGCAATTTACACGCTACCTTTGAAGTTTAGACCCTCTAGGATGGATGGGTTACTTCCCCCAAAGACGAGCTGCTGGGTTCACCCTGAGGGCAATGCGCTTTTTCGCAGTGGCGGTGACGGTTGAACTGGGGGGATCCTACGCTGGCTCTCATGTCTCTGGGCTGAGAAATGCAACTATAATTAAGTTATGATAAGGGGCTCACGCTCTCCGTGTGACCCCTCCGCTACTACTTCAGCCTTTCCCTATGGGGCATGGGCAGGAGGTCGGGTTGAGGAAGAGGTCAATGTATGATTTCCTCTGACTGCTGTAAGGCGTTGAGCAGGCGCGAAGTTACCGCTGGGGAACACTTAAGCTTAACTTGCTCCACATCACTGACCATTCCTCTCTCAGCCCACTGAACTGCCTACCCCTGTCGCTACATCAGCAACACCCTACATGTCTAACTACGAACCTGAACTCAACGACATTTTGTTGGATGGCCCCGCCGATCTCCTCGAGGCTGCCGAAGAAGCAGAGGTGGATCTGGCCGATGGCGAGTTTCTGGAAGAGGAGCCAACCCGCCGCTCCACCGATCTGGTGCGCCTCTATTTACAAGAGATCGGTCGTGTTCCTCTGTTGGGGCGCGATGAAGAGGTGGCCCTGGCCCAAAAAGTCCAAGACTACATGAAGCTCTTGGATTTGCGTCTGCGTTTGCAGAAAGAGTTGGGACGGGATCCCACTCTTGCGGAATGGGTGGCTAAGGCCAACCAGTACCCCGAGTGGGCGCAACTGACCCCTGAAAAGCTGCAGCAGATTCAGCGGATTGGCAAGCGTGCCAAAGAACACATGATCAAGGCCAACCTGCGCCTGGTGGTGTCGGTGGCGAAAAAGTACCAAAACCGCGGCTTGGAGCTGCTAGATCTGATCCAAGAGGGTACGCTGGGCCTGGAGCGAGCGGTGGAAAAGTTCGACCCGAAAAAGGGATACCGCTTCAGCACCTACGCCTACTGGTGGATCCGGCAGGGCATTACCCGTGCCATTGCCACCCAAAGCCGCACCATCCGCCTGCCCGTTCACATCACCGAGAAGCTGAACAAGATCAAAAAAGCGCAGCGCAAGCTCTCCCAGGAAAAGGGCCGCACCCCCACCATCGAAGACATCGCCTCCGAGTTGGAGATGACGCCGCCTCAAGTACGCGAGCTGTTGGTACGGGTGCCCCGCTCGGTTTCTCTGGAAACCAAGGTGGGCAAAGACAAGGACACCGAACTGGGGGATTTGCTGGAAACTGACGACATTTCTCCAGAAGAGACCATGATGCGGGAAGCCCTGCATCGCGATCTACAGCAGTTGCTCTCGGATCTGACCAGCCGCGAGCGGGATGTGATCCGCATGCGTTTCGGCTTGGGGGATGGGCGCACCTATTCGCTGGCGGAAATCGGTCGCGCCTTGGATCTGTCGCGAGAGCGGGTGCGGCAAATTGAGGCCAAAGCCCTGCAGAAGCTGCGTCAGCCGAAGCGACGCAACCGCGTGCGAGATTACCTGGAAGCCATCAGCTAGTTCCGGCTTGCCCACTGGCTCCCCCAGCGTCCTACCCGTTTCCGCAGTCGGGCTGCTGCCCACTCCACTTCTGGGATCCGCAGGTAGAGAGCTCCGGCGGCGAACAAGCTTAGACCTAAACCCGCGGCCAGCCCGGCCCAAATGATGGCGGTGAGCAGGGGAGACCCCACAATCTCGTAGGAGCGCAGTTGGGTCCACAGCCAATGGCTCAGTCCCCCGGCCAGGACGGTGCTCCCCAGCAACGGCAGCAGGGCTTGTCCCATCTCCTGCCAAGGGATCCCTGGCAGGTGCCGGTGCAGCCGGATTCCCAAACCGATCAGCGCCACCAGATTAACCCCCGCCGTGGCCAGGGCAATGCCCGGCGCTCCAAAAGCCTGCAAAAATAGAAAGTCCAGTAGGGCATTCAGGCCAATGGCCATGCTGCTGATGCGCAGAGGCGTAGCCCCATCCTCCAGGGCATAGAAGATCCGCACCAGCACATCCCGCAGCAGGTAACCGGTCATCCCCAGACCATAGGCCATGAGCAGGGCTGCCACCTCTTGTGTCACCTCCGGCGTAAAGCGCCCCCGCTGGTAGGCCACTTGGACAATGGGCTCGGCCAAAGCCACCAACAGCATCGACAGGGGCAGGGTCACAATTGCCGTAAGCATCAGCCCTTGGCGGATACGCTGGCGCAGCTCCGGCCAACGGGATCCATCCCCTGCCAACTGGGCATAGAGAGGCATCAAGGGCACCAGCACCATGTTGGAGAGGATCCCCAGCGGCGTTTGTACCAGAAGCTGGGCATATCCCAAGTTGCCGATGGTGCGATCCCCAGGTACGAAAGAGGCAAAAAACAGATCCACATAAACATTGATGTGGATCATCCCGGAGGAGATCACCGCCGGCAACATCAGCAAGCCCACCGCCCGTACCTGCGGGGATCCCCACTCAAAGCGCAGGCGCGGTCGCCCCAGCCCTAACCGCATCTGGAGCGGAACTTGGGCCAACCATTGGGCAATGGCCCCGATGAGCACGCCCCAGGCCAGCAAAGTTGGGATCCCCGTCCATCCCAGCGTGACCAGGATCCCGATCACCGCCAAGCTGGAGATCAGCGGGCTAAGGGCAGGCAAGGCGTAGTGTTCGGCAGCATTCAGCGCTCCAAAGCCGATGCCAATCCACCCCGAGAGCAAGGCCAAAGGGGCCATGATCCGCAGTTGCGCAGCGGCCAGAGCATGGACTTCGGGGCTGGCTCCCGGCGCATTCAGGCGCACCACCCAGTCCGCTCCCCACCAAAGGCCCAAGCTGACCAGCAGGAGCAGGCAGCCTACCAAGGTGGAAATGGATTCCAGCCAGGCAGCCGCATCCTCCCTGTCCCGATCCCGCTGCTTTTTGAGGACACTGACGATGGCGCTGTGAAAAGGGCCGTTGATCCCTCCCAGCAGAATCAACAGAAAACCGGGCAGGATGTAGGCTACCCCGAAGGCGCTGTACTCCGGCCCCGAGCCATACACTGCTGCAATCAAAGCTTGGCGAATAAAGCCTATGCCCTTACTGAGCAAGGTCGCCCCGGCCACCAAGCCCGCCACCGACATCAACGAACGGGATGGCCCTGCTGAAGGAGATCCCCCAGGGATCTCTTCCTGAGTGGCAGACTCCTCCATTACCTTGTGTCCTGCACCCCAACCACTGCCTCAACAACACAACAAACTGATCCCGGATCCCTCTTTGAATCCCAGGAGCCGCTTCCCATTATCGGGAATATCGAACCCTTCTGGGCAATTGTCGGGCATTAGCTGGATCCCTTGGGCAGGCAGCGAGCTTGTCAGGCCAACAGTTGCCGTTCCTGTTCCAGTTGCTGCAACAGATGCTCATCCCCACGGGCTTGAGCAGAACGGATGCGCTCCTGCAGCCGGTGCAGCAGGTTCCGCCGATGGGTTTCCTCGACCAAGGTCATGAAGTGCTTCCGAGAGGAGACAGCCGCTGCCGGGCTCCCTTGCACCTCAGGGATCCTTGCTGTTGCCCTTGCTCCAGGATCGAGGGCAATACCTCGATAGGTGAGGGGGAAAGACTGAGGCAGTGCTACAGCCACGGAGACCAACCCTGGTGCCGAGCGGACAGATTCTGACGGCTTTGAATCGCTGCAGAGGGATGCACAAACTCATGGGCAATGCCTTGATAGGTCAGTTGCAAAGGACTCCGTCCCGCTAATGTGAACAGCAAGGGCCCAGAAGCACCACCGCTCACAGCAGCTCGTCGATCAGCCGCAGCACCTGCTGCAGCTCAGCACCGGGGATCCTTTGATGTTGTTCCAGGTTGATCTCCACCAACTGTTTGAGGGCAAGAAGCTTCAGGTTGACCTCCACCGCCGCCGCCGCAATGGCCTGTGCTGCCGGCAAATAGCCACTGGCCCCCAAATCCAAAAGGGCAGCCCGCCGCAGATGGATGTTGTCGTGATCCAACACCGACAGCAGAGGCTGGGCAAAGGCCGGATCCCCGGTGAGACGATAGCAGGCCCGCGCCGCCGCACATTGCAAGCGAATGGAAGTGTGCTCTAGGTAAGGACGAATTGGCTCCAGGGCAGCAGCCACCTGCAGTTGTCCAAGAGCCTCGATAATGGCCTCTAGGGCGGCTTGGGCTTCCGTCTGCAGTCCTTGCTCCACAAAGCGCAGCCCTTCCAGCAAAGCGGATCCCAGCTTTTCCACTTCGTCGGGATCCCTGTTGAGGTTGTTGGCAAAGGCAATCTCAACCAGCGCCTGGGCAGCCGCTGCCACCACTTGGCCATCAGAGCAAGACAAAGCCGCCTTCAGGGGAGGGATCCCGGCGAGGGATCCCAGTTTACCCAAAGCACGAGCAGCATTGCGCCGCAGCGGATATCCCCCTTGAGCGGTGCGATCCGTTTCATCGGCCAGGGCCTCGATCAGGGCCGGGATCCCTTCGACGATGCGCATGCGTCCCAGCCACCAAGCGGCATAGTAGCGTTCCCCCGGATCCCCGTGGCGCAGCTTGGCGATTTGTCCAGCCGGGGTGAGATCCACCGACGGATTGGGATCCAGAGGAACAGCAGTGGTCATGGAATCAACAACGGAGAGGACACCGAGAAGGGATTAAGCGCTGCGGACACTGACGATCTTGGCGCCCGACTTGAGCAACCGCTGCATTGTTGCCGACAGTTGATCGGCAGAGACGAAAATCTGCTGGTTGGATTTGCGCACTCGGCTGGAAGTGGCCAGCGCCGAAGGCGGATTCAGCAGTCGGGTCACTTCCACACAGAACATGCGATCCGACTGGCCCGTTGGCGGCCCCAGGTGTTTGGAAATGGGGCTGGGCGGCAGCAGGCCCCGCACCCCAATGCGGCGAATGGCCGGGGTAAACCCGGTGGCCAAAGGCATCATCAGACGGGGTCTGGGCCCTTGGGAGCGATCGTTGTTGGCGTAGCCCCCGTAGAGAGCGAAGAGATTGGTAAAGTCGCGGGTGGAATGAGCCTTGCGGTATTCAAACCCACGCGGGTAGGGGACGATGTTGTCTCCAAAAGCTTCTAGGTATTCTGGGCTGTCGATGTAGGAATCGATCTCCGCGCTGTGGCCGCCAGATTGGTAGATGTCCAAATGGCGGGCGATGTCTTTGGGGCTGGTGGGAGCGCGTCCCAGCAGATGCTTGAAATTGAGCTCGATGGCCCGGGTTTGCGAGTTGGGGTAGAAAAACCGCTTTTTGTAGGCTTCGGACTTGGCGATCCATCGCACAAACTCCCGCACCGTCAGGCTGCCCTGGCGCAGCAGCGATTCCGCACTGGCTAGCTCCTTCCTATCGGCCCCAAACAAATGGTCGTTGCCCAGCACCTGACGGTAGATGGCCCGCAGCACCGCATTGAGCTGATCCTGGCTGGCGTTGGGGCGCAACTCCAGTGGGGTGGTCTCCGTAATGCCCCGGATCCCCATCCGGCTTGCCGCTGTAATTGCACTCATGCTAATTCCCCCGATTGAACTGAATGGACACAGATTGAGAACAAGCTTGCGTTTAGGGTCATTTCGATTCAAGCTAGGACATTGCACCCACACCTAAAGTGTTGGTTGCGTCGTCGCGTCGGCGTTGCGGAGCAATAATGCAGGGGGCCAAAAGGCTTTTCAAGGACTCCGTCCCGCTGGCGCGATCAATAGCCCAGGCGTCTCACCCTAGCCTGAAACGACTGTAGAAATCGAAAACTAAAATTAGAAATCAAAAATCGGCAGCCCCAAGCTGCAGAAGAGCAACAGTGGCGCCTTCCTATTGGGGAGACTGATCCGCAAACCCACGTGGTCAAACGTATCTCTCCGCAACGTAGCAGGCTCACCACCGTTGCCCTCAACAACTTTCCCTCGCCATCCCCCCTGGTTTATAGGATGAGCCAACTGGCTAGCCGGCGTCGCCCTTTTAGAGGGATCCCAAGCCAAGGGTTTAGCTGAGCGCGTTGATGGCGTAGTCGATGTAGGTGTTGGCTTCGGTGGCCGCTTGCCCGGTCAGGCCGTGGTTGGCTTTGATGTAGCGCAGGGCTTCGATGAACCAACTGGGGGAGAGTTCAAAAGCGGCGTTGATCTCGCGGATCCCGGCCAACTGATACTCGTCCAGAGGACCGGTGCCACCGGCTACCAAGCAGTAGGTGATGTAGCGCAGGTAGTGGCGCACGTCACGGGCGCACTTGTCCTTGCCAGCTTGGGTGTGGCACTGCCCACCGGGTTGGGTGGTGTAGGGGAACTTGGCGTAAACGGCTTCGGTGGCACCGCGCACCAGCTCGTCGGCACGGCTGCTCAGAACTCGGGCGGCTTCCATGCTGGCGGCAGCCCGCTGAAAACGGCCATTGATGGCCTGCAATTCGCTGTTGCTCAGGTAGCGCCCTTGGCTGTCGGCAGTGGCGATGGCGTCAACAATTGGGGTTTGCATGATTCAAAACGCTCCTTTACTTAACTCAAGCTCAATGCAAAGAACAAGGCCAAAGCTGCAAAGTCTCAACTGCAAAATCGCTGCAAAAAAAGTTGCTTTTCTAGGGATCCCCTGCTAGCCTGAGTTGCCTCAGATTTGAGAGAGGGTCTTCATAACTGGATCCGAACACAACAGAAACTTCAGCCCAAAGGGGATCAAACCACAGCAGCGGCAGCGCGATCGAAGTAGGATTCGATTTCGGCAATCAGAGCGCTGCAGTCCCCCCGGGTGATGCCGTTGGGGTCGTTTACCACCGCCACCGCAGCCTTTTTCATCTTTTGGATGCCGTTGGCCACCGAGCTACCGGGGGTGCCCAAGGCTTGATAGGTTTCCCGCAGGCCGTTCAAGCAGCGCTCGTTCAGCACACTGGCATCTCCGGCTGCCACGGCGTAGGTGATGTAGCGGAGAATAATGTCCATGTCCCGCATACAGGCGGCTACGTTACGACTGGGGTAGGCAGGGCCACCGGGAGCGTTCAAATTGGGCTCCTCGGCAAACAACTGACGGATGGCATCGGTCACGATCTTGGAGGCATTGCTGGTGAGGCGGTTCACAGCATCCAAACGCTTGTTCCCCTCAGCAATTACCTGCTGGAGAGCGGCAAACTCGTTCTCTCCCAAAAAAGCGCCTTTGGAGTCAGCTTGGGCAACAACTTTGCCAAATACATCGTTCATGGTTTTGAATCTCCCTAGCGAAAGTAAAAGAGGTTATGAATCCACATTCCCTGCAGCGGACAAGAGAGCACCTGCCGGCCAGGAATGCAACACCGCTTGGATCCCCAGTGCCGAGAGGTGCTGTTTAACTCACAGAACCGCCGACGGGATCAAAGCCGATAGAACCAAGATGAGCAAGCGAAGCTCGCTCCCAGATCCAGGCCTTCATCCAAGGGATCGGACTTGGACAAGAAGCCTCAGCCGCTGCTGGCAACCTCAACTGGCAGACGAGAAGAAGTTGGCTCGCCTTGTTTCCAGTCTTTTTCTACCGCGAAGGCAAGAAGCGATGAAATCAAAAAATGTAAATCGGCTTTACCTCGCGCAAAAAGGCTTAGATCGGTTTTCAATCTGTTTCCCATCTGGGATCCCGGCCAATGCTCCCTATCTTTCGTAGCGGCAGTTTTTTACAAAAGAGAACGTTTCTTGACCTAGCTTTACAATGTGAAGAAAGATGTCAGCCTCAATCGCGGCTTTGCGGCTTGGAAGGGAGCCATTTCAGTGTCAGAGCGAACATTCTCATAAAGGATACATAATTTAACACTTGATTCCCTAAGATTTTCGGTACACACCTTTTACAGAAGTTCTGGATGCCCGCTTATGCCTATTGGGTTGGATCGCACTCCTTCCCCAGAGCTGCTGCAGATGGCGCGTTGGCTGGCAGGAGACTTCAGCAACCAAGAGCAAGCCTGGGAAAATCCACCGTTTTTCGCCCAGATCCGGGTGGCCTATCGCCCCTTGCCGGCCCACGTTTTGGGCGGGATCGGCTTTTATGTGGAGCAAGCCTACAGCGGCCATTTGGAGGATCCCTATCGGCAGGCGGTGGTGGAATTGACTCAGGCAAGCGCTGGGATCCTGATTCGCAACTATCGCCCTTTGGAGCCGCAGCGGTGGCGGGGCTGTGCTCGGGAAAGGGCAGACCAACTGAGTCAACTGAGGGCTGCCGATCTGGCCTATCTAGAGGGGTGTGATGTGCAGGTGAAGAGGCAGGGATCCCTCTTTGTCGGCGTGACAGAGCCGGGGTGCCGGTGTTGCGTGGTGCGCAACGGCCAAACCACTTATCTGCAGACCACCTTGCACCTGAGCGAGAGCGAGTTTTGCAGCCATGACCGAGGGATGGATCCCATCACCCACCGACAGGTTTGGGGAGCCCTGGCAGGCGCTTTTCGCTTCCAAAAAGTGGTCGATTGGCAGGCGGAGCTAATGCTGTAGGCTGCAGCCCATCCAGCCCCACAACTCCACAGTTGACAGCGCTATTGCGCACTCTCCCTCAGCCAGCTTTGTGTACACTGTCCTTGGCCGGGATCCAAATCCCCCAGGTTTGAGCGTGCTGTTTACCGGTTGCAACCGGGCTAGGCTCCTTTTAATTCAGTGTGGGTATTCAATGCAGGCGAGGTCGGGCCCAAAGGATGAGCCACGGTCTGGGTGGGCTTGGCACAGCCCTTGGGGAATGGTGATCGCCCTGGTTGGGATCTTGACCTTGCTGCTGCTCGGTGCCGGCTGTTCTGGCCAGGGGGAATCTGCAGCTTCCCCCCCTGCGTTGATCCCTCTCCCACCTCAACCGGGAACCGAGTCGATTCCCATGCCGGTGCGTACCCTGGGCAACAGCCGCTTCAAGCTCCTGGGCCTGACAGTGGGGGTGGCCGGGAGCGGAGCTGAGGTGTTACTGGATACCGGCTCGGCAGGTTTGCGCATCATAGCGACAGCAGCAGGTCGCTTTGGCCTGGAGCGGACGGGGATCCCTTCCACCGTGACGTTTGGAGATGGCACGCAATTTATCGGCGTGTTGGCCCGCGCCCCCTTCAGCATAGGAGGGATCCCCAGTCGAGAGCCGGTAACAATTCAGTTGATCGACCGGATCACCTGTGTGGACGCCCTGGTGGCCAGTTGTTCAGAGAACTTGTTTGGAGAAGGGCGGCCCTTCGCCGGGATCCTAGGCACGTCCTTGGATGAGCGCAGCCCCAACCGGGAGCTGTTTAGCCCGCTCACCCGTCTTCCGGGCAATTTTCGCTCTGGGTACATGATCCAAACGGGGGGCTTCAACTCCACCCAGGGCCTGTTCACGGTTGGCCTAACGGCTGCCAACACCGCCGGCTTCAATTTCCGGCAGTTTCCCCAGGTGGGAAGCTTTCCCGATGGCACACCCATCTGGCGGGATGAGGCTTTGCAAGTGGCCTACAGCATTAGCAACACTTCCATTCAAAATGCCCTCAGCCCCACCGTTTTTGACAGTGGTTCTTCCGACATTTTTCTCAATGTCAGGCTGTTGGGGGCAGCTCCTTTCTCCACCTCGACCTTGCCCCCCGGCGCTGAATGGCGAGCTGTGCTGGAGGGGGCTTTTGACTACCGCATTCGGGTTGGCTTTCCCATTACGCCCAGTCGAGATCGGATTTTCGTCAACGGCAACCAGGGGGTGCAACTGTTGGGCATGCCGCTGTTTTTCAATATCGACGTTGCCTTCGATGTTGAGGGCGGGCGGATCGGCTTTCGCGTGCGTTGAGACAAAGTTGTTTTGAACCATCCCAAACGTTAACGTTGGGTTCAATTGCGGAGAAAAACTTGCCATGTTCGGTCGAGCCTTGAAAACCGGGAACAGCACGCCGCGCAGATGGCCTTGGGTTTGGGGACTGCTGTTGTTGTGTTGGTTGGGGCTAGGTGGGCCAGGGTGGGCCGTGAGCTTAGGGGATCCCTTGCCCGAATGGGCACAGCCCATGCCGGTGGGGCGACAGCGCTTGCGGGGGGTGGAGCAATACCGAGGTCAAGAGCAGATCCGCGCCTATGGCAACGAAGCGGGACGGGTGTTTTGGATTCAAATCCACAGTCATTCAAACTTACCCCCGGATTACCGGGAGTACTTGGGCGAATACCAACACTTTCCGGTAGAAGTCGTAGAAGTGGTGCCCTTGCGAGCCCGACGGCTGCGCTTCCGCCAGGGAAATCGCAGCGCCGAGTGGCAGGTGGTGGGCATGAGCGGTCGGTTTCAGGCGGAGGCGATCAGCAGAGATTTGGCTCCGCCAGGGTTGTTTGGAGATCCCTCGTGAAGAGCAGGAGAATTAGAGCTTATCCTAGAGATCCTAGAGAGAAACTTGAAACTAGAGTCTGCCAATGAATTTACTCCAGAAGAAAGTTGAGGTTACTCTTAATCGCTTCTTCGTCAAGGAGCTAACTCAAGAAGAGCTCACCTTCTATGAGTATAGTTGCAGGCCAAACCCTCTTCCAGATCTAGGAGAGGAGCAGAGGGCTCTCTCCAAGATTTGTAATCAGCTAGGTGTAATGGCTGTTCGTCTGGGAAATCGCATCATAACCCGAGAAAAAGTTCCGGCCAGTAAACTCAAAACAGAGGAATGGGAGTTGGAAGAGCTTGGTTCTAAGGCTCTAGATTGTACAGACCCTACAGAGAGACAGGCTCTAGAAACTTTCGAGCGCAAGAAACTAGATTGGAGTCTAAGATCTAAGTACAAAAGAACAGAGATTGAGCGATCAACAGGAGGAGGATTGATCTGGTGGGTTACGGGTCTGGAAGGAGTAGAACGGATTGAGGACTCGGAAGGAGTAAAACCACTTTGCGGAGATGGGTGGGAGGTTCACAGAGGAAGAGAGCTAGACGTTGTTATTAGACAAGATAAGAAGCTCTATCTAGAGATCGACATCCGATACCATTTCTACAGCCCATGGACGCTGCATGAGTGGCTGGAAAATTACCCAGATGTCTCAATTGAAATTGTACGAAACACATACAGGACAAAAAATAATAAATACCCAACTTGGGAGTATCGAGGCATTATTTCCAATCAGTCGCCAAGGGAAGTATGGTTAGCGGAGCTAAACACTAGCTTAGCGGATTATCATGTACAGAAGTACGGAGCAACTCCAGAAGAAGTTGATGGCTCTCTGGTGGTTCAAGTGGTCTCGAGAGAACGCAATTTCAGACAAAAGGCAGAGCCTATCCTTCATCTATCGCGGAGACTGTCGCCTGTTTTAACTTTGGAGATGCTAGCAAGTATAGAAGATCAAAGATGGACTGGCAAAAAAGTTAGCTCCTTGGTTAGCGAGCACATCAGAAAAAGTTTAGAAGAGAGATTGAAAGAGTCTAAAGAGACCGCAAAAACTATTATAGAAAATGTCTACAATATTTCTGACTTTCAGGCTGATCCCCTAAAAGCAGAAGGATACATTATGCCAAGGCCAAGGCTATTGGGGTTTGGTCATAGACAAGTCCAAAACCCCGCGAGAGTTAGGTACCAAGGATGTGCAAGAGTTGGCGAGACAAAGTTTGGACTTCTAAATCTTGACGATAATAAACGTGAGTATCCTACTGAGGTTCGCAAGTGCCTACTTGAAGTAGCTAAAAAGAGCGGAGCAAGAGTTGAAATAGACTTTTACGCAACCCGTCAAGATTTGCCTGAAGGCGACCTTGCTCAACAGAGGTTTTGGCAAAGCTGGGCCGACAAAGGGATCAAAACCGTTCTGGTTGTCATGCCCTTGTCGCCTAATGAGCACAAGCAAAAGATCCGCTTGCAAGCACTTCGAGCAGGAATAGCAACTCAGTTTATGATTCCTGGAGCTGACCCCTACAAAGCTCTAAATGTCGTACTAGGACTTCTGTGTAAAGCTGCGTGGCAACCCGTGTTGCTTGAACCCCTCGATCATCCTGAGTGCTCCGAGCTTACCATTGGTTTTGATGTGGGGACGAATCGAGAGCTTTACTACGGAACCTCTGCCTTCGCGGTACTGGCCAATGGTCAAAGCTTAGGCTGGGAGTTGCCCGATATACAAAGAGGAGAAACTTTTTCCGGCGAGGCAATTTATCAAACCGTGTCCAAGCTCGTCAATAGATTCTACAACAAATTTCATCGCTACCCTAGAAAGGTTCTTTTGATGAGGGATGGCTTAGTTCAAAGAGGCGAATTTGATAAAACAATTGAGGAACTAAGAAAAGAAAAGATTGCTGCGGATATTGTTGGAGTGCGCAAAAGTGGCACAGTCAGAATGGGAAGAGAGGAAAAAGGAAGCTATAGAGACGCTGCAATGGGCACTGTCATTTTTGACCATGAACGAAGGTCATTTATGCTCGTAACAAGCCAGCCCATTAAGAAGTCCTCGGTGCCAATTGGCAGCGCAAGACCGCTGCGAGTTGTCCATGAACACGGCAACACTCCTTTGGAAGTTCTGGCTATACAAACTTACCATCTCTCCCAGCTTCATCCCGCCAGTGGTTTTCAAGCCTGTAGGCTTCCTTGGGTATTGCACTTTGCCGACAAAAGCAGTAAAGAGTTCCAGCGCATTGGCAACAGCATTTTTAGTGTGCTGCAGAACATAAACCGAGAGAAGTTGATTGCCGTCTAGCCAAGGGAGGGGATCCCCACCTGCCGGCCTTGCTAGGATTGGGGGGGTGGTTGGTGTTGCGGCTATGGAGATGAATGAGGTCTGGAAGACCTTTCTGAGCAATCCTGTTCCGTTCTGTGGCGGTTTTCTCAGCGGCCTGCTGCGTTTGGATGTGAAGCAAGATCCGCTGCGCAGTTGGCTGGAGTCCCAGGGGCTGAGGGTGGAGGAGCCCCCGCCTTCCGGTCGCTCCGACGGCCCCCAATCCATTTCCATTGAATAGGCGTACATAGGCGTACTCAATCGGCGGGCAGAGAGTAGGGATCCCTTCCAAAGGGTTACTCACGGTCGTGGGAAGCGCTCCGATCCCGGCAGAAGCAGTGGCAAGAAGGGCAGCAAGAGCGGTGTTGCGAGGTGAGCTGATGTTCCCTGAACCCTCCCAATTTAGGAAGTGGCAGGGATCCCTTCGAGGCTGGGGCTATCTCGGCGGGGTGGTGTTCCTGGCAACGGGACTGGTCGGTCTGCCGTCAGGGGATCCAGCCGTGGCCCAATCGGCTCCCTCTTCTCTTGCCAGCCCTAAGCAGGATCCCCAAGCTTGGCTGGAGCGCTACAACGCCGCTCTAGAGCAATTGCCCCCTTTGCCCAACTTGCAATATCGCCAGCAGGTGCGGGTAGAGGGATCCCAAACCTTCACAGCCACGTTGGATGTGCTCTACCGCCGCGACGGCAGTTGGCAGGCTTGGGTAGCCGAAGGGGATCGCATCCGCCTCTTGGATTCGCGCCAATTGGAAGTGGTGAACCAGTCGGATCTGCTGCAGCTGTACTCGGTGTATGTGAGCCGACCGGAAGCCCTCTTGCCCTCGGTGAGCTTTTACTTGAAGGCGGATCCCAGCCGCTACCGCGTCCTCTCCTCAGAACGGGTGGATTTGGCTGGATCCCCTGTCCAGCACTTGCGCCTAGAGCCCATTCAGGAAGGCCAGTTGCGGGAGCTGTGGCTGGATCCGCAGTCGGGGCTGCCGCGGCAGGTGTTGCTGTTTTTGTCGGGGGTGTGGGGGCAGGCCTATGTCCTGATGGGGTTTACGGCGGTGCCAGCTCCCGAGGGAGGGGAGCGCTACTGGCTGCCGGAGAGCACCCGCATCAATTTGGGCTATGGCTTTTGGACCCTGGAGGGCCTGAACCGCCGCGTGTTCAGGGGATCCCTTTCCATCCAGCACGACTATCAGGACTACCAAATCCTACCGGAAGGTGGGGAGTTGCGCTTTTTGCCTTCGCAGCCGCCGGTGGATGCGCCGCCGGTGGTAGCCGGCCTGCCGGGGAGCGCTCCTCAAGCGGAGTTGGGAGATGTGCGGGCCTTGGGAGTGGATGAGCAGGGCAACCAGCAGTTCAGCATTGGCCTGGGCCGGCGCTCCAGCCCGGACAATTCCTTGGAAGACCGAATCGTTGCTTTCAACCTAACCCGACCCACCAGCCGCAACGCCCTGACCCAAATCGATACTTTAGCTCTTTTGCCTCTGGGGAATGGCCAGTTGCCCATCTATCTCTTCCAATTCGACACCGGTCGCCCCCTCTCGCCCCTGCAGGGGGTAGAGCGCCCGCAGGTGGATCCCAACGAGGTCTTCGCTCCTAAGCCGCCAGCCATCAAACTCTTTGGAGATTAGCTCCCCAATGCTGATAGATGCTGCCTATGGGGTGATCCCCATCCTGCCCCACCCACCCGCCCAGGAAGCTCCCAGACTGGGCTCTTCGCATTTGTATCTGCTCATCCAGCACCAGAAGGGGCATTGGGCTTTCCCAAAAGGGCACAAGGATAGCTCCGAAAGCGACCTGGAGGCGGCGCAGCGAGAATTGCGAGAGGAAACCGGCTTGACCGACTACCAGCTTCTGACCCTGCCCGGCCAGTCTGACCCTTTGACGCTGCAGGAAGCCTACACCTTTACGGATCCAGAGGGGAACCGAGTGGCCAAAACCGTTACCTACTACGTGGCCTTGCTGCCGCCCCAATTTCCTCCCCCTGAGCTACAGGTGCAACCAGAGGAGGTGGCCGCCTACCGCTGGTGCTCCTACTCCGAAGCCTTGGAGCAGATCAGTTTTGAAGAGAGTCGGCAACTGCTGCGCCGCTGCCAGGCTTATCTGCAAGAGCTGTGGGGAGGTCAGTCCACTGGAGTCTGACCTAGGGCAGGCCCGGCCCATCCGACTTGGCCAATACCTGGGAAACGCCCTCACTCGGCAGCCTGCGCCGCCTGACATCCTCCCAGTTGCAGCCCTCCCCAGCCGCTATGCAGCTCAGGCCCGCCAAAGGGGTATTGTGCAGTGGATCCCGCCAGTTGAAGGTCAGCTCCCCCTGTTGGTGTTCGACCCTCATCTCTGGCCTGCCTGTTCTTGAGAAGGGAGAAGGGGCAGTTGCAGCTCTGGATTCTCCACGCGGGTTAGCTCCCAGCGAAAGGGATCCCCACCCCGTCGCTGCCAATTCAATTGGAAGGGTTGCTCCAAGGCGTTCACCTGATCTCGCGTCAGGTTGGCCAAGGGGCCGCCGGAGCCCTCGATAACAAACCAGAGGGTGGCCCGTCCTTGGCGACTGGGATCCCCTAGGTCGAGCTGCACCTGCAGCGCTTGGGGTTGGAGGCGCAAGCGAAAAAATTGGCCGAAGATCTCGCGGCTGTAGGCCAGCGCCCGCTGCTTGTTCAGGCCCCAACCATCGCTATAGGCCTCAGATACCAACATCTCCACCTGATCCCAGTTGCGCTGCTCCACCGCCCGCAGCAATCTCTGGGTGTGGGCCCGGATTTGCCGCTCGGGCCGCCCGTAGTGCCAAAAGGCGCCCCCTGCAATGGCCAGGACGACGGATCCCACCACCCCCCAGCGCAGCCAGGGGGGAAGGGGTGAAGGGGGAGAAGAGACAGAAGCAGACAAGGGATCCCTCTTGGGCAGTAGGGGGATTGCTCCCTCTAGCCTACGGGATCTACATGTGAGAAGATCAAAGCCTGACCCCGAAATCTGTGCAGCCTCTGCCGGTCACAGCACGCTCCCGAAATTTAGCCAACCGGTCATGACCAAGTCCACCGACCGCCTGCTGCTGGAGTTTGAGCAGCCTGTTGCCGCCCTGGAGCAACGAATTCAAGAAATTCGGGCCTTGGCAGAAGAAAACGACATCGATGCTTCTGAGCAGATTCGCCAATTGGAAGCCAAAGCCGAAGAGCTGCGCCGCGAGATCTTCAGCCAGCTCACGCCAGTAGAACGGCTCCAGGTGGCCCGTCACCCCCGCCGCCCCACCACCCTGGATTACGTACAGACCATCTGTGACGACTGGTTTGAGCTGCACGGGGATCGCCACGGCCAGGACGATCCAGCCATTGTGGGCGGGTTGGCCAAGCTGGGGGATCAGCCGGTGATGATCCTCGGCCACCAAAAGGGTCGCGACACCAAAGACAACATCCACCGCAACTTTGGGATGCCCAATCCTGCCGGCTACCGCAAAGCCCTGCGGCTAATGGAACATGCCCACCGCTTCGGCCTGCCCCTGCTCACCTTCATCGATACGCCGGGGGCTTACCCAGGCGTTAAGGCGGAAGCCGAGGGCCAAGGAGAGGCCATTGCCACCAACCTGCAGACCCTTTTCCGGCTGGAGATCCCCATCATCTGCACTGTCATCGGCGAAGGGGGATCGGGCGGAGCCTTGGCCATTGGGGTGGGCAACCGCATCCTGATGTTCGAGCACGCCGTCTACTCCGTGATCTCGCCGGAAGGCTGCGCGGCTATTCTCTGGAAGGATGCCAAGAAGGCTCCCCAAGCGGCGGCAGCCCTGCGCATTACCGCCCAAGACCTGCTGCAACTGGAGGTGATCGACGAGATCCTGCCAGAGCCGGTTGGCGGCGCCCACCGCGCGCCCTTGGAAGCTGCTCAAACCCTCAAAGAGGCTCTTCTCAGGCATCTCAAGGAACTTTCTAGCCTGAGCGGGCGAGAATTGCGCGAGGAGCGCTACCAAAAGTTTCGCCGCATGGGAGCGTTTCTGGAGCTTTCTGAATAGACTTATGCATCCCTGATTTATAGTCGTTTCAGATTAGGGTGAGACACCTGGGCCATTGATCGCGCCAGCGGGACGGAGTCCTTGAAAAGCCTTTTGGCCCCCTGCATTATTGCTCTGCAACGCTGATGCGACCAACATTTTAGGCGTGGGTGCAGTGTCCTGGTTTGAACTGAAATGACTATATTTGGGGTTTAATTTGGGGTTTATTCGAGGGGAGAGGCCCTTTAGGAGCTGCTCTGGGATGAACTTCCGAAAGCACTCCGCGCCCTCAACCTGACCAAGAGGGGGCTAACTCCTACCAGGTTACCCGATCCCGCAGTTGCTCAATCCGGGCTGGGCCAATGCCATTGACCCGTTGCAGATCCTCCAAAGAGGAGAAGGGGCGGGCCTCGATAATGCGCTGCGCCAGGGCGGGGCCAATGCCGGGCAACTGTTCCAGCTCCGCCGCCGTGGCCGTATTCAGGTTAACGCGAGGGGATCCCCCAGGAGACGCCACCGGAAAAGCAACCGACGGGGAAGGGGATCCCGCCTCAGGAGGAAGAACGACCTCGACTTCCAGCAGCTCCGGCTCCGGTTCAGGCAAGGAAGCGGCAACGGGGACGGGGTTGGGGCAGCGACGGGATCCCTCTTCTGCCTGTTGTTGCAGGCGGCGGCTGGGGCCAAAGCGGGCATCGGCAATGAGCCGGTCGAACTCCCGCACAAAGTGATCCACCACTCGGCTATTGCGGATGATCAGGAAGTTTTCGTCGTTGAGGTGGTTGGCCGAGACCGACCAGTTGTTGGATCCGGTGATCACCGTGGCCTGAGGAGTGCCGGGATCGATGATGGCAAACTTATGGTGCAGCTTATCGCCGGGGGCGAGGTTGGGTATGCCTACAGACTGGGCCGGCAGCGTCCAGGGCAGGCGCGCCGCCTCCACCTGGCACTTTTCGTCGGGGAGCAACAGCCCCCACATCTCCAGGGTGCGGCTGTAGTCGCGGAAGGCAAAGCCGGGATCGAACACCCCGCGGATCTCCACGTTACGCTCCTGGCGCAGTTGCCTGAGCTGGTTGGCAATGCCCGGATCCGTAAAGACGAACAGAGCCAGATCCACCTGTCGCCGGGCTTGGGCCAGGGCGGCGGCGATGATGCCGTTGGAGGTGGCTTCATAGGGCAAGGAGCGGCTGGCAGGAGAAAAGTGAACCCCCACAATGGCATCGCCAAGGTACACCGTTTCCAGGGGACGCTTGAGCTTCTGCACGCCGAAGCGGCTATCGGGCAGGCCGCCAGGACCATCGCCCCACATGAGATCGAATTCCTCGGTGTAGAGGCGGGCCAGCTCCGGGCTGTCCAGCAGCAGCAGATGGTTGGCATTGCCGACACTGCCAGGCGCATCAAAGTCCCCGTGAATATCAGAGAGCGTGAAATTGGCCGATCCGGTCAAGACTTTCTGCCCGTCGATCACCACAAATTTGTGGTGCATCAGGCCGCTGCCCTTGGAGCCATCGGCGGTATCATCCAGCCAGGGCACCTGGCCTCCATCCAGCAAGGCGTACACATCCCGCGTGGCGACCTCCTCAGCCGAAAACCGTCCATCGCGGTTCACATCCACCAGGTTGCGGTACTCCTCGAACTTGCGACGGCTGCGCTCGTCCAGCGCCCGCACTTCGGCAGGGGTGAGCTGGTGCCAGGCTCGCACGTAGGTGTTTTCAGTAATAAAACGCACAGGGATCCCCGCCTGCCGCCGCTCCACCAGAGCCTGGGCAATCAGGGGTAGGTTCAGCTCCTGCACGGCAATATCCACCGACTGCCGAGCGGAGCGAATCTGGGAAATGATCAACTCTTCCAGGTTGTAGCCGTAGCGGCGGATCTGGCGATAGGGATCCCGATAGGTGCTCTCGCGGCTTTGGTTGAACACCACCCGGATACGGGGGTGCTGCGGCAGAGGGGCCAGGGTGGGCAGCTCCGGCTCTTGGGGGTAGGGTCTGGGCCGAGGACCCACCCAGTAGCCGATCAAGACCAGAACGAGAAGCAGAGCAACCCAGGGCAGCCAGCGGCGGAGTTGCCGCAACCACGACGGGATCCCGTTCATGGCCTTTCTCCTCTCCAGCAATCACACCCCCAGGATACCGAACTTTATCGCAGCCACTTCTGCGCGAAGGCGATCCCTGCTCTGCTCTACAGCTAACCGTGCGAGAGCGGCTGCTACCCCTAAGATGATGACAGATGTTTTAGAGTATTAACTTTTGTTATGAACTACAAAGCCCTCACCCTTGGGCTGACGGCGGCTGCTTGCTTAGCCTTGGTAGGCTGTGCCAGTTCCAGCAGCGATACGGCCATTGCCCCGCCGACGCCTACCCCAACTCTCTCTCCCAGCCCTACGCCGCTGCCCAACCTCGTCGCCGTTGCCGCCGCCAACCCCGACTTCAGTACCTTGGTGACGGCCCTGCAGGCAGCGGGCTTGGTGGGGACTTTGCAGCGGGAAGGTCCCTTCACGGTATTCGCTCCCACCAATGCTGCTTTTGCCGCTTTGCCCCCTGGCACGGTGGAATCTTTGCTGCGACCTGAGAACCGGGCAGAGCTGGTGCGCATTCTCACTTACCACGTGGTTCCTGGCTTGGCTCCTTCCAGTGCCCTCAGATCCGGCCAGCAGGTAACGACTTTGCAGGGATCCCCCGTCACCGTCACGCTTCTTGAGGGCGGACGGATTCGCATCAACAACGCCAACGTGATCGCCGCGGATATTCAAGCTTCCAACGGCATCATCCACGTCATCGACACCGTCTTGATCCCGCCTCGCTAGGGGTTTCGGGCATCATAGGATAAAGTCAAGTTCGGCGGTTGACCGAGGAGGCCCGGCGTGGAAAGGCCGAAGTGGGTAGCCATTGTTACAGGAATCCTGGCCATTACTCTGGGGGTGGGCTACTTGCTGCTGGTGCAGCTATTGGACTATCGCGGCGGCCAATTTTTGCCGGCACCACTGGATCCGCCAGGGATTCTGGGAGAGGGACTTAGGCTTTTGTTGGGGATCCCTGGCTCATTTGGCCGGTTGAGCTGAGGGTGTTTTTGACTCCCCGCTCCCTTCTCTGGTCTCTTGCTCAGCTACTTCTCAGCAAAGCTCTCGACAAAAAAGCTCTCGACAAAACTGTATGCTCAGCTACAGCAAGCCCTATGCTGGAGAAGCGACTCGGATGGCTCAGCAATTTTGGGTTGCTTGATTTGAAGATTTGGGCAGGCTGTGGGTTGGGATGGTGTTGTCGCGCTCCACTTGGGTGTGGTTATGGGCAGGGCTGGGTTTGGCGGCCCTGAGCCAATATCTGCAGTGGGTTGGCGGGATCTACAGCTTCGTGGCTCCCCACTCCGAGCCTCTTGCGGATCTGGTGGTGGGCGCCATCCTTGGGGGGACAGCAGCAGCAGGTCTGGCAGCGCGCCATTGGTGGCAGCAGGCTCGCCGACGGCAAAGTGCTCCAAGTCAGCGGACACAACCGCTGCGGCGGGTTAAGTTAACGCGGAATCAGGTGCAAGCCGATCTGGAAGATGCCGATCGCCTGATCCAGAAGCTGCAGAATGACATCAGTCGCCGTGCCCTGCGTGCCAAGCTGCAAGAGATCAATCAGCGGCTTAACCAGGAGGAATTGCATCTGGTGGTGTTCGGCACCAGTTCCGCCGGCAAGACCTCGTTGATCAATGCCTTGATGGGCCGACCAGTGGGCGAAACAGCCCCCACCCTGGGCACCACCCAGCAGGGATCCATCCACACCTACCAATTGGAGGGCTGGAACGGCCCCATTTCCCTTACCGACACACCTGGGCTGCTGACGATTGGGGGAGCAGGTGAAGCGGAAGCCCGCGCCCTGGCCCAGAAGGCGGATCTGCTGATCTTGGTGGTGGCCGGAGACCTGCTGGCTTCGGAATATGCCGAAATGCTGGAGTTGGCCCGGCTGGGCAAATCCGCCATCCTGGCCCTCAACAAAACCGATCAGATGCTGCCGGAGGATGTAGAGACCATCTTGGCCCATTTGCGCCGACGCACCGCCGGTGTTATCCCTGCCGAACAGGTGGTGGCCATCGCCGCTGATCCGGAGCCCCTCAAGGTTCGCTACTACTCCGAAGATGGCTCTGTGTGGGAAACTTGGGAGCCGCAGCCCCCCGAGACAGAGGCCCTCATTCAACAAATGGCTCACCTGCTGCAGCAGAAGGGATCCCACCTGCGCTTGGCCAATGCCTTGTTGCAAACCCGAACTCTCAGCGAAGCCGTCCAGCAGGCCCTCCAAGAAGAACGTCGCCAGCAGGGTCGTCAGATCGTGGAACGGATGCAGTGGGCCACCGCTGCTGCCCTGGCGGCAACCCCTCTTCCTGCTTTGGATGTGCTGGCAGGAGTGGCCATTCAGGCACGCATGATTGGGGAACTGCACCAGGTGTTTGACCGACGCATTACCTTACGCCGGGCCCAGCAAATCGCCCAGAGTTTGGCGCAAATGGTGGTGCAACTGGGGGGGCTGGAGCTGGCCACTCAGGCTTTGGGCTCTCTGCTCAAGGCCAGCCCCTTGATGGTGATGGGGATCCCCCTGCAGGCGGTGACAGGGGCCTACCTGACGCGGGTGGCGGGGCTCAGCTACCTAGAGTGGCTGTCTTCCGGGGATCCCTGGCAAGAGGAAATCCTGCAAGAGCGGGTTAGGCAGCAGCTCCAAAACCGTCATCCTCTGGCTTTTCTCACCCAACTGGCCCGCCAAGCCCATTCCAATAGCTAGTCGAAGCATCCATCTTTTCGCCGCCGCAGGCCCAACCTATCCCGTTCTCCGCCCGCCGCAGAAAATCCATTACACTGAGTACAGCTTTTTCTAACTTAACTTTGTAGAAGTTCTGTAGATTAGCAGGCTCCAGGTCACACAAGAGAGAACATTTGTACCAGCCATACTCAGTGTTGCCGGAAAAAGTTGCACAATTTGTTAATCACAAGTCAAGCCCAGTCCATCATTTTGTAGTCTGCTGCCCTAAACTGGCTCCGTTTGCGCCTTATGTCTTCCATCAACCCGACCTTGCCCATTCAGTGGATCGACGCGGATTCGGGAGAGGTGGTGGAAGAATGCCCTTGGGAGAGCAGTCCCCATCCGGGCACCTACGTCCAACTGGCAGAGCAGCACTACCTGGTTCTGGAAAAGCGTCATTCCTACCGGCTCCGGCAAGGCAAATACCACCTGTGTGGGATCCGCGCCCTGGTGCGTTCGGTCACCCCACCTCAGGAAGTGGGAAGGTTCCTGGGGGATCCCTCCTGTCGGTTTAATGCTCACTCGCCCTTGCTGCGTTGTGCCGTCAACCCCAGCGGGCCCTGTCAGGGCTGCCCCCACTACGAGCCAGCTCTGCGTTGCTAGCCCTCCAACTCCAGAGCCATGACCTGGGTGAGCGCACGGTTGGTCTTTTCGCGAAACTCGGCCACGCTCACCCGTCCCAGCAAATACACGGCCAGCAACATCACCGCTGCCTCCACCCCAAAGACGGTGGCATAGGCAAGCACTGAAGAAGTGGGGAAGAGAATGCGCCCCAGATCGAGCAAAGCCCCGCCGAGCAAGGTGGAAACCGCCTGGGACATGGCCTGGGCCAGTCCCCAAGCCCCGATAAAGGTGCCTGCCGTCTCCGCTGCCGTCAAATCCAACATGAGGGTAATGGCGCCATTGGTGGTGATCCCAGAAGCCAAACCAAACAGGATCATGCACAGTTGCAACAGCCGTGAATTGCCTGTAAACCCTGATGCAATGGTCAGCCCAAAAGAGATGGCCACCAGCAGACAGCCCAGACGGGCCGTTGTCTGTTTGCCCAGCTTGGGCACAATGAAAAATCCGGTCAGCACAATCCCTGCCAAAATACCCAGGCTCCAAAAGGCATTGAGCTGGGTGCTCTGGGCCACCGTCATGCCAAACACCTCGCCGCCGTAGGGTTCTAGGATCGGCTGTTGGATAAACAGGCCCATGGTCATCAACACCAAGAAGCCGAAAAAGATCAGGGTTTGGCGGCTGGCGGTCAGCACCTTGATGGCCGTGCCAAGGGTGATTTGGTCTTCCCGTCCGGCCAGGGTGGAACGGGATCCGTAGCGGGAATAGCGCTTTTCCACCCCCCAGGTGGCAACCACCCCCAGCAGGATCACCACGGCTGGAATGATGATGAAGAGGCGATTAATGGTGCTCTGCAGGTTGTCCGGATCCAAGCCCCGCAGCAGAACTGCCGAGCCAATGGCCCCGCCGGCAATCCCCACCATCAACATAGACCAGACGATCCCCACCAACTTAGAGCGGTTGTCCTCCTCTGACACATCCACCAGCAGAGCCGCAAAAGGCGTGGAGCAGGCGCTGAGGCAGAGACCATAAAGGGCAAACATCAAACAGGCCAAGCCTATCCAGCCATAGGTGGCTCCAGACCAGCCCGTAGCCGCAAAGCTATCCCCCAAACCCCACACCACCTGCACCCCCAGGAAGATGCAGACCGCAAACAGCACCGATCCCAGACGCACATAGCCGGTGCGATGCAGGCCAAACAGGGGCTTGGCATCCGAGAGCTGCCCAAACCAAACCCGAGCCGGGGAGACCAACTGGTGCATGGCCAGGGATCCCCCCACCACCGTTGCCGGGATGGCCAGCAGATCCGTGTCGATCATGACGCGGTTCAGCACTCCCAGAGTGAGCAGCGACATCATTCCCAAGCCCATCTGAAACAGGCCCAGGCGGAACATAACATGCAGCGGCAAGGGCTGAACCTGCGCCTGAGGCTCTGGAGAAGTTGAAGTTACAGAAGCGTTGACCTCGGGATCCCGGCGAATACTGGCCATGATCTGGAATGATTCGAAAGGGTGCTACAGCTTTTTATCGTAGCCCAGGCAGCCTGGGATCCCGGCAAAAGCATGGGGTTGCCAAAAGCGAAACCGCCACGTCCTCTCCCCTTTTGGGAGCTATTGTCAGGGTATAGTCCCCCAATTTCCAATCCTCAGGAATATTGCTATGCGCGCCCCCATCCCCTGGCTGCTGAGTTCACTGAGCTGGGTGGGCATTTCCCTGGCCGGAGCAGCCCTCGTCCCTACACTGATGGTGTCCACCTCGCAGGCAACCCCTATGGATTTTCCCCTCCACCAGTCCCTTTCTTCCCCCTCGCCTTCAGAGTGGGCAGAGTACTTGGCCTACAGGCAGGTGATTGACCAGACGATCTCCATGACCTGGGATCCGCAAGCGCGAGCCTTGGCAAAGCAGTATGGGCTGGATATCGTCAACATCACCTGGGAAGATACCGGACGCCACAAGGGATCCGCCCTTGGCCCCAACATCAGCGACATGACCATCCAGGTACAACAGCTCAACCCCAGAACGGGCCGCTACGAGCTGAGCCTGATGCCGGTGATCCGCTACCCCAACTTTGCCGATCTGTCTGCCGACCTGCCCCTCGACAGCCTGCAGGTGCTGGTGGGCAACGAAAAAGGAAAACCCCTGCAACCCGTGTCGTTGCGAGAGCTGCTGGGGAATCTGCGCCGCTACTTGCACGATCCTGGCTCCTGGGCCGGCAACCGCAACTCTCTGCTGGCCCCACGGGATAGCCATGTGTTGGTGAGCGCCCAAGCTGCCTTTTTGCCCATCCCTGCCGGGGGATCCGCTCAATTCAACCCAGTGCTGTTCAACTACCAATCACATCCCGGTAACCCAGCCGTACTGGCCATTTTGGCCACCCGCGAGGGCACCAGCATTACGGTGATCGAGAACCGCACCGAAGATAGGGTGGGCGGGGCTATTTGGGGCCAGCGCCTTTTCTTCAACCAAAATGGTGAACGGGCCAGCCTCACCGGGCAGCGCCTCAGCGATTTTCGGGCTGAGCAAGCCGCCGACCCAACCCCCAGAGATCCCCATTCGGCGGAAGTAGCAGAAGAAGCCCTGAACCTGGTGATGGTGATCCAAGTGCCTCTTCATCAGCGGCAGCCGCCGCGAAGGGAAGTTGAGGATATCTCTGTCAAGTTTTTCGGACCCGCAGCCGACCTGGCCGGCCTCAGCAATGTAGAAGCCGCTGTCATTGGACATGGGCCGGTGGAAGGCCCCTTCACCGAGGTCAACAACCTCGACATCGAGCGGGATCCCCGCTTTCCCATTCGGGTCACGGTCCAGTTCTACAAAGCCACCGACAATGGCGTGGTCTCTGCTGAAGACATGGCCCAAATCCACCATCAAATTGCCCGCGTCTATCGAGAGGCCGACTATGTGGGCAGCTTGGTGATTCAGGGGGATACAGGCCGACCTACGGAGTACGACCGTGATGCAGAGACAGAGCGCCCCTTTCCCTTTCCTGGGTGGCCGTGGCGTTAGGGCCTGCTGCGCATTTTTCCCACAGCCTGCAAGCGAGGGGCAGCATCTTCTCGCCCTAGAGTTTCTCTACTACACTGACAACTGACCTGGTGCCAAGAGGAGGGGGTGTCGGCCCGATATCCTCGGCAAGGTCAGGGTCTGCAGAGACAGTTGCCAAGGTCTCATTTCTTGAGGCCATGGTGCTTGTCTGTGCCAGCTCTTGCCCAAGGCAGTGGGGAGCTTTTCCTGCAACACTATGGCTGACGCAGTTCCCGTTCGGCGCTACGACCTGTTTGTGCAGGCTTCCCGGCTGCTGCAGCGCTACCGGCAGCTCACGCCGGAACTGCGTCCCATAGGGCTGGAGGTGGCCCTGGCCATCCAGTATCACCGCGCTCAGGCCGGATCGGGATCCCTGCTGCCTTGGGTGGGATCCCCTCGCGGATTACCCTTGCAGCAAGTGGCCCAGCGCATTTGCGACCCGTTTTACAGCAAAACCCACCCTCTTTTACCGACCCTACCCGAAACCGGCGAGCCTTTGGTGTGGCCTCTGTTCAACCAGGGGGAAAACGGTTTGATCCGGCCCCTGGCCCCGAGCAAAGTGGGCGGGAAACTGGCGGAACGGCGCTGGCTCAAAGCCTGCAACAGCCAGGAAGGGATCGGCTGTCATGCCTTGGCGGCCCACCTGTGGCAAGACGAGCGCTTTTTGGCCGAAGACCGGGATCTCTGTCCTTTCCGCCTTTATGACGGGCGCTACCCCTTGAGCGTGGATCAAGGGCGACAGACTTGCGGCTTTGACGATCACCCCTGTGGCTGGCAGCCGGGACACCCCAAAATGTTGCAGGTGGTGGGCAAAGGCAAACAGGCCGAGATCCTGCTCCCCCACTGGACGGATGACATGTGGGCGATGCTCATTCCCTCCCATCGTCCGCTGCCGATTTACCCGCTCTTGGTGATGCTTTACTTTGGCCAAGAAACTTTGCAAAAGGGGCGGAGCAGCCTCTCCATCGAGCAATTTCGTCTGGATTTTCAGTTTAGCCAGTCTCAACTGCGCCTGTTGTTCGACACCCACCCTGAGCACCCCTTGAATCGACACCTGCTTACCTGGGCTCAGCAGCCAGAGGTGGAGTGGGGATCCACAGAACTCTTGCCCCAGATGCCGCCCCTCCTGCATCAACCTGCTGGGGGCAAGGTGGTTTTGGATCCCGATGAGCCGCCCCAGTTCCGCAGCAGTGGGATCCCTCACAGCGCCGGGACAGACCCGCTGATGGCAGAACGCCGCCGTCGCCGTCAGTTGGAGCGCAGCGAGCGCCACAACGAGATCTTGCACCAGTTTCGCCGCTGGTTCCGCCTGGCAGGATTGGAAGTCCGGGAGGATCAGCATACCTTTGACTTTTTGGCCGTGGCGGACGGGCACCTGCTTTTGGCCGAAGTGAAGCTCCTGCACCACAAGGATGCGGCAGAGGCTTTGCAGGAAGTGGTGGGACAGTTGCTCTACTACGAGCGCTTTGCCCTTGGCCCCTGGATCGAGCAGGGCTTTTCCGTTCAGAAGGCCGCCGTTTTCGATGGGCCACCGCCGGATCCCTATGTGCGATTTCTAGAAGACCTGGGCATTGCCACCTACTGGATCAACGAGCAGCAGATGATCGATGGGCCAGAAAACTCTTTACGCCTGCTGCGCCAGATGGGGGTGCGGGTACGACCGGATCCCGAATTGGGGGATTAGGGGAAAAAGCCTGCCCATGTTCTCCCCTGAGTTTTGACTCAGGCGGGGGTAACTTCTTGTCTTCTTAAGCGTACCTTAGCTGCCCCTTTACTCAGATTCCTTCGTAAACTACCCGACCCTGACTGCTTCGCAGTACAGGGCGGGCTTTCGGTAGCCCTGCAGTTGGCAAGCCAACCACGAACCTCTAGGCTGGTTT